>CANETM010000099.1 GCA_947441205.1 Bacteroidota bacterium
AGACACCAGCTGAAGCGATGTTTATGAATAAGAAAGTGTTAAGTATTCCTATACTTAAGCACTTTGAACAAGAATGTAATGGTAAGGCACTTGAAAATATGGGAGTTTTGGTTTTAGAAAAAATTGACAGTAACTTTGAAAAACATTTTAGAAATTGGGTTGATAATATAAAACCCATTCAATTAAATTTGAAGCATTCTACAAAGGAAATCGTTGATATACTCATAAATACAAATAAAAAATAATAATATGTACACCATTCTTAATCAAAAAGGAGAAGCAGTTGCTTACATTCAAAATATGATGATCATGGATTTGACACAAGAACATGTTCATGGTATATTAATTGGAGATTGCTTTTATGGTAAAAAAGACTGTATGATTGGGAAAATTTTTAATAAAACCGCATATTTAGTCAATGGAGAAATTGTAGGTCAAGTGGTTCAAAATTTGGAATACAAAAATGTTCCTTTAAAAAAAGCAAATATGCAAGCTGCTTGGGATATATTAACCAATATTAAAACACATACTAGTGCTTGGATTGAACCATCAAGCAACTGGTCTGATAAACCTATCTTGTTTCATTTGTTATAGTATCAATTAACCCTGATTTATATTATAAAATGTTTTTTATAATATTTTCCATTGTAATGTAAGGTTGACTGCGCGCCCAATACCATAAACACCAGATCCATGTGTTTTGTAAGCCTTATCAAAAAGGTTTAAAAAATTTACTTGTAAATTTACATGCTTAAGTTGCCATCCAGCATCAATATTAAATATACTCCAAGCTGGAGTACCCAAAATTCCAATTCGATTATCATCCTTATCACCTTTCGCTAACCTTACTTGTTTTCCTGCAAATTCATGTGTAATGGCTATTAATTTATTTTGATAATTCCAAGTGAATTTATTTTGTCCAAAAAATGGAGGTATCCTTCGCATAGGTTCGTTTTTTGTTATATTTTGACCGTATGTATAAGTTGCATTGTTAGACCAAGTAAAATGATTATTTAAGGCATATGTGAAGGCAATTTCTCCACCGTATATATAGGATGATTCAATATTTTTTTTGTTGTAAACATTATATCCGTTTATGACTTGACCACTCACTTGCATTCTTGCTATTATATCCTTTAGTTTCATATGAAATGCTAGGATTGAAAAATTTGACTTGTTGCTTTTGTGTTTGTATCCAAACTCCGTATTTATTGACTTTTCTGGTTTTAAATCATAACTTGGAATTTCATATCTAAAGTCTACAATGCCCAAACTTCCCATATCATCAATATTAGGCGCTCTATAACCTGTTGTAATCGACCCAAACAAGAAATGGTGCTTGATAATTTGAAAATTAAAACCAAAATTTGAAATAAAAGCGGATGGTTTAACTTCAATTTCGCCTAGGGTGATGTCTTTTATATTAATGTTTAAATAATTATATCTAACTCCGGCTATTAAATTAAGCCGTCCCAAATTTAAATAATGAGTATTAAACAACGAACTATTTTTATATAATGCCCCATTAGGGTATAAACCTCTTTTATTTATTTGAATATTTAGGCTAGCATTCGTTTCGACGGCACTACTCAATACTTGGTCTTTATAATAATCAAAACCAGTATTTACTGTCCAGTTATGAAATGGCTTTGAAATTATTTCACTTGTGAATCCAATATTTTTGATCGTATCTGCTTCATTTCTAAAAGTGAATGAATTATTTTTCTGGTTTGATCTTTGTTCAATAGTTCTTTGCGTGGATGCGTTAATGATTATTTCAGAAATCCATTTTTTATTACTAACATATTTATATTTTAAATAGTTTAAATAATGAATTTGGTTATCAATTTGATTTATTTTGTAGTTTTCTAATATTATTTTATGGTATATGGGAACATTTTTCTGAATTGTATTTTGACTTGAATATATAATTTCGCTTTGACTATTTATTTTTATTTTTGTTTTAAAGTCATAATTTATTTCATCATAACCAGTGGGAGTTTGTTTTCCAATGTTTCCACCACCTTTTAGATCCCCATATTTTTTTAAGGAAATTCCTCCAATAAAATTCCATAAGTTTCGAGCGTATTGGATATCTGTTCTATTTGTTTTTTCCATATCACTCGAAATAAATTTACTTGTATTACTTAAGGAAATTTTATTGAATACTTTTGATGAATTTTCTTTTGTTTTTATATTTATTACACCACCCATTGCATCAGAACCATATTCCACAGCACCAATGCCTTTTAAAATATCTATTTTATCTACAGTAAATATATCAATGGTGTTTAAGTATTGATTTGGACCATATCTAAAAGTTGCATTATTTAATCTTATACCATCAATCATTATTAAGGACTGATTACCGGTAAGACCTCTAATAAAAGGGGAACCCCCACCATGATTGGTTTTTTGAATAAATACACCACCTACTCCCATCATTGCCTCTGGGGTAGTCCTTGATCCTTTGTTCAATATTTGTTGTTGTGAAATATTATTGATAACAAATGGATTTTTTACTTCCAAAATTTTAATATTACGACTTATGACAAATACAGAATCAAGTTTTATAAAACCAGTGTCCACTTTTTGAGCCGAAATAATATTTGAAATAATAAGAAATAGAAATACGCTATATTTTTTAATAAAATTGCAAATCATATTTTCATTATTCTAATCAATTACTTTCAAAAATGCACTTCTTTTTGGTGCGGGCATATTGGAGTTAATTCCTTTAATCGCTTTCCACAAAATTTGATTAAAATACAAATCAGGTACCATATCTTCTTTACTAAAATCTAGTTTTTCGCTTGCAGTTGATAATTCATCTTCTTTAATATTTGTCTCATTTAAATCTACAAATGGTTTAATGACATTAAATGGTGTACGATTAATTTTTTGATCAAAAGATCTCCACATGGGTTCTGCTGCGGCGTCATATTGACTCATAGGAGGTAAGCCTAATATAAGTTCCATGGTTCTTAACATGCTTGAAGTAGAATACATGGTGTGGTCCACATATCCCCTTTTAACAAATCCTCCTGCAACATAAGCGGGTGAACGATGTGCATCTACATGATCTGCTCCATTTTGAGCATCGTCTTCTAAAATAAAAATGGCTATTTTATCCCATATTGGATGTTTGCTTAAATAGTCTACAAATAACCCTACTGCGTAGTCATTATCTGCAACATGTGCAAATGGAGTGGGTCTCCCAATTCTTGTTCCTTCTGTATGGTCATTTATGAATCGAAGTGTATTAAGTGAAGGCACTTGATGGATGGCATATAAGGAATCAAATTCTCTTTTCCATTGATAAAATCTTGTTGTATCTTTTACTTTTTCATCCCAACTTGTGTAATATGGACAAAATTTACCCTCTAAGGTTGGATAGTTTGCAGCATAATCATCGGCAAACTCACCATAAGTTCTAAAGTTTACCCTTGCTTTTAAAGCATGGTCCCATATAAATCCACCCTTTGGAGATGCAATATTTTTTTGCCCCTCGTAATCATAAGTTCCACCTCTACCACCATAACTGGTTACCCATGTTTTTTCATTATAGTCGTTTGCGTAGGCTGCCATACTCCAACTATGACCATCTGCACTCACTTCTGCATCAACATAAAAGTTATCTAGTAATACAAATTGTTCAGCTAAGGCGTGTTGATTTGGTGTAATTTTTCTTCCAAATAATAATAAACTACTATCACCATTTCCTTGCGGTAGGTCACTCAAAACTTGGTCGTAAGTTCTATTTTCTTTAATGATATAAAAAACATGTTTAATGGGGGAGCTATCTCCTACATTTTGAGGAATTGGATTACCTTTCATACCTGATGTAGATAGTTCTTTATTTTTATTGTAAGGTGTATTTGCGTAAACCTGTTTTGTATATTTTGTTAATTGATTTTCAGTCGGTTCTTCAAAAATAGACAAAGTACCTTTAAAGAGTCCACCAATATATTCAACTTCTTTTACTTTTAGGTCGCCTGCTTGATAATTAACTGCTTGTTTTTTTCTTATTGGATTTGGACCATTTGGGTTTGCTTTTGAACTTATGCCTTTCCCATTAGTAACATAAATGGTTTTATTTACAATTTTCAAATTTGTTGGGTACCACCCAGTTGGAATGTATCCAAGACTTTTACTAAATCCTTTAGTTGAAACATCAAATACAGCTAAGTTATTATTGTCTGCATTAGCAACATACAACCTTGATTCGTTTTCATTTAATGCTAAACCATTGGTAGTAGAGCCATTAGGCGCATTTGGAAATAAAGCACAATTTAATACTTCTAAGATTGTTAAAGTTTTCGTATCTACAACAGCAACACTATTATCATTGGCATTTGCAACATATAAATAAGCACCATTCTTTGTTAATAACAATTCATTCGGGTTGTCTCCTATGGATAATTTTTTTGTTGATTGCTTTGATTCTGTATCCCAAATTAATAACTGGTCTGCACCCCATAATGAAATATATAATTGTTTTTTGTCAGGACTTAAAACACAAGTATATGCTTCTGCACCTAATGCATAATTATTTATTTTTTTCGTATCAAGATTAATTTCATACAATGAATTATTCTCTTTTGATACCACATACATAGTATTAGCTACATCATTGATACAAAGACCTGTTGGTGAAATTCTAACAGGCCATTTTCCTCCAAGCTTGATCGAATCAACTAATTTTAATTTATTAGCTATAATTTGATATTTTAAAATCCAATTATCATTTCCGCCACTTGCATATAAGTATTGGCTATTCTTGCTGAAAGCCAATCCATACCAGCTTTTAGGAGTTGTTGCATAATCTAATATTGATTGCTTCGCAATATCTACCAAATGTATACCTTGTGTACTTTGACCGTTATTGGTAATGGCTGCGAATTTTTTGTTAGGACTTACTATTATATTAAGTGGCAAATCTGCAAGTGGTAGTTGTTTTCCGATTGGACTCAGTTTCCAACCATTAGGCAATACTGTTTGCTTCATTTGACCCTGACTGATTATTGTGATCAAAGAAAATAGGGTTATCAAAAAACATTTATTTTTCATAATATAGAGCTTTAGATTTTAAATTATTTTATTGTATAATAGTTCCTGAAGTTTTATTGTGTTCGGTTCTTTGTTCAAATTCATCATCCATTTTTGGACCTTGTTTAATTTTCCTCCAATCTAAGGTTTTATTGTATTTTTTCATGGCTTTGTCCCAATCAAAAACTTCCTGACTTGGAAATTCAAAATAGTAAGGGTCGAAATTTGGTTCGTTGGTAAAGAAGTCAGATAGTAATGATGCTGTTGCATCATATTGATTAACATAAGGAATACCCAATACATTATAAATTACTTTTAATATAGACCCAAAATTTGCATGTGTATGGGAAACATAATTTTTCTTAACATAAGGCCCCGCCATTAATAATATACTTCTATGAGCATCTACATGGTCAACTCCACCTTGTGGATCGTCTTCTGTAACCACCACCAACATGTCTTTCCAATAAGGTGTCCTACTCAAAAAGTGCATCATTCTTCCTAATGCCAAATCATTATCTGCCATATAGGAATGTGTGAAAGGATAACCATCTTCTGGCCTAGGTGAAGCTGTATGATCGTTTGGAAGCATCACTGTAAGTAATTGAGGTAAGCTATCTTTTCCATTCAGCCATTTTTTACTGAATTCTTCTTCAAATTGGTTCATTCTAAATTGATCTGGAATATTTGTATTGTAACCAGCAAAATTATGCGAAGTTCTTTTCCAAACACCTTTTTGCATCGGTACCATTACAATGTGTGCTGCACCTGTTGCGGTATCATTCCAATCTTCTCTAACATGCGCTGTTTCGTTGGCTTGACCAAAATTATAATAGCTTATACCTTTTCTATCTAATGCTTCCCAAAGTCCACCAATTTCACTGTAGTCTTCAGGATCCATACTACCGGTAGATCCTGGAAATCTTCTGCCAGGTGCTGCTGAAAAATAATTAGCTGTTTTTTCAGTGCTTGAATTTGCCTCTACCCATTCATTTGGTATTACACCCATCATCCAATGATGTCCATGAATGGATGCATCACTATCACAGTAAAAATTATCACTTAATGAAAATTGTTTTGCAATTTTGTGATGATTTGGTGTAACGTTTACATTTTTTACATATTGATTTTTTGAAAGCGCATTTACACCCAACCCAAATCTGGCGATAGAACTATCACCATTTACATTTTTCATTTGACCAT
>CANETM010000100.1 GCA_947441205.1 Bacteroidota bacterium
AAACATGCGCTCTAAATGCTTGATTGGTTCTTACTATATAGGAACCATTTTCATAATTTTTTCCATTCACAACAAAATCACTTGTTGCCTTGTGCACTTTAATACCACTTTGAATTAATATATTAACAAAGGCAACTGCACTTGAACTTTGATTAGCTGGAATAATATAACCACGAGAATCTCTCAAGTTTGGCGCCTTATATATTTTAGCGAAATTTTGATAAGCAATACTATCTACTTTTATATCTCTTTTCTCCGCTTTTAATTGTTCATTCAACATTTCTACTTTATTCGGCGAAAGTGTCCAGTTGTCTTTATTACCAGATTCAATTGCTGTCTTTCCCATTTTATAAATATTCAACAACACTTCATCCTTATACCTTGCTGCATAATTTAAAATGGCATAGTTTAAGGAGATAGAATAATCAATGGAATTTTTGAAATACCATTTTTGTGGTTCAATAGGATAAGGTAAACCACTATTTGGAATTAAACGCTGAGGTACCAGTGGTATTGTCATGGGTGTTGGACTTCCAATAATCTCTGTTAATATACCAACAATATTATGATAGTAAGCGGTTGTTCTTAAACCACCATTCCACCATGTTGAATAAACCGATCCACCTTTCATTGTGTAACCTGGTTTTTGTTCTGCATTTAAACGACTGCTCATTGCGGCACCCATTGCATCTAAACTTGTTATCAATAATGGATTGTAAACATAGTTAAATGGATCTCTGTAAGGAGGACCCGCTACAACTGTTCCTGCTGGTCCTGTTTGATGGTGATTATATAAAATTTGAGGCATCCACTCGATATATTGTTGGCGACTCATATTTTTTGACTCACTCATATTCATCATAAAAAAGTCTCGATTGTTATCGTGCCCAATATATTTTTGATACAATCTTGGTAATGCATTCGTACTCCTTTTCAAAGTATCTGCATTTCGCATATACCAATTTGAAACTAACTCTTGTCCATCAGGATTGGCATGTACAAATAAAATAATGGTATTTTTTAAAATGCGCTTTGTCTCTTCGTCATCTCTTGTTAATACCGTATAAATGGTTTGAATTAACTGATGCGCACCCACTACTTCTGTTGCATGTAAGCCACCATCAATCCAAACAACCGATTTTCCATCTTTTGCTAATTGTTGCGCTTCTTCATCAGACAGCGATTCGGCTCTTGCCAATTTTTGAGAAATAGATTTATACTTTGCAAGCTGCTTGATATTTGCCGGGTCAGATACAATTAACATATATTGATTGCGACCTTCTTCGGTTTTTCCAATTACTTGTAATTTTACTTTGTTCGAACTTGCTGCTAATTTTTGAAAATAAGCTTCTGTTTGAGTAAAGGTGGCTAATTGATAATTATCACCAATGCTAAAACCAAAGTGTTCTTTCGGACTTGGAATATTTTGTGCTTGTGTTGAAAAAAAGCAGGATAAAAATAATATTACAATCACCGGTATAAACTTACGCATATAAAATATTTTGCTGTAAGTTAAATAAAGCGCGCGATTTTTATAGTTTTTGTTTGCTTTTTTACATAAGTGGATTTATATCAAAAATTGCTCCTACCATTTTAATTGCATAATAACATCACCCATGCCCCATAAATATAAAAAAGGAGCAATCAATAAGATCAATAAAAACAAATAGGTAACATACTTAAATAAATAAAAGGGGTTTTTACCCTTTGGCTCCTCTTGTGCATCAATAACAAGCATAAGAAAAACAAAACTTAAAACATTTAAGTATATACCAAAAAATGATAAAAAAAACTGGTAACCATTTTCAAGCTTTTCTTTTGTGGTGATATTTATGACCGTAGATAATACCAACGATAGGGCTACTAATAAAAATACTTTTTTTCTTTCAACTGTTTTAAGCTGCATTTGAATTTTTTTCATTTTTTGAATTTTTATTTTTGATTTTGTCGAATGACACATGCTTTATAACTATAAACACAGGCTTCTTGTGATTTCATGAAAATATTTACCGCTTGAACAAATCCGCCTACACCACCAATGATACCACCCCCAGTTCCTACTGCTATTGTACCTAAAAGTGGGATTAAGGAACCATATAATGCTCCTATACTTCCACCCGCCGCTCCCATGGCAACTCCTAAAGTCAAAAAATTTAGCCTATAAGCCGATGCAGCACTTGTTAAACAAGATTTATATTCATAACAACATGCATCTGTACATTCTGATGATCCATAGTCATCTAGCACCAACTCCTCATTTTGAACAAGGGTCCAATAATGGAATTCAAATAATAATTCATCAACCTTATCATTCCATAAACCATTAGTTCTTTTTTGACTTGCTTCATCTAATGTTTCAATTTTATTTTTAATATACTTTTTTCTGGCTTCGAATATTTGTTGTTTCTGCTCGGTAGTTATTTTTTGATTCGGCGCAAAATGTACTTTCTGAAATTGCGAAGCTGTTTTTGAAATTACATCTGAAGCTTTTACTAAATCCATATAAGTTTCAAAATGATAAAGTTTTGTAATTTCTTTTTGAGCTATTGTATTATTTGGATTTTTATTTAATGCAATTATTAAAGAAGTGCTTTGTTCCTGAATTTGCGATTTTGATCTTTTATCCTCATACATTGTTTGTATATACAAAGGATCAAATCTTACAATTGAATTATTAAATGCTTCAAATGATTGATCATCTATAATTTTACTTGGCAATGATTTACCAGAGGAGGCACCCGTCATTTCAATTGACTTAGTACATGCTACTAAAAACAAGATTAAAAAAATGGAAAAGAGCTTTTTAAGCAAAATTGATTTTTTCATAATAAGATTATTTTAAACCATATTTAATTATATGGTTGATAACCTCAAAGTAAAAAATCAGGGTATTACTTTATAGCGTAAAACTACGCTGTTATTGCAATACAGCGTACAAAATATTAAATAGCAAATATGCTAGGAATGAATGCTAGATTAAAGCTTAGGATTTAGATTTTATGCATAGTCGTTTAAATCATCTTCATCAAAATTCATGGAACCTAAATTCATCATACTTCCCATTAAGTCTTTGAATTCAATTTTTCCATCAATCATTTTTTTGCTAATTAAGGAATATGCAGATAGACCATGTAATACAAATTCCATTAATAAAGAAGCTTGTTTTTCATTTGCTTGCGGAAAATGTTTTTTCACAATACCAAACAAACCATCCACTTTATACAATGCTACAACTTTGTCTTCGTCCTTCATATCTAATAATAAATCCAAATGATTACCAGCATCAAACCATTTTGTAATTAATGCATATGGATTTTCTGGTTGTTTTTGAACTGCACCGTCGGGAGATTTTTTTACGGGCTTTTTCTTTTTTATATCATCAGGATTAGGAAAATAAGAAATGAAAATAGTGCGTATTGATTTATTCAATAAGTTCAACGCTACTTCATAAGGACCTTCTTGCTCACCTTCATAAACTAATTCAATTTTCCCAGTGATGGCAGGAATGATACCCGACAAATCACTAATCCAAATTTGAGTTTGCTTTTCATTATGGATTATGGCTCTGCGCTCGGCACTACTTACTGCAGCTTCAAATGCTGCAATGGTTAGACGTGCACTCACGCCACTTTTTTTGTCAACAAATTCATTAGTTCTCGCTTCAAAAGAAACTTGTTCAATTAATCGCTTTACCAAATCACTTACTTCTACTTTTTCTTTTTGAGCTGGTAAAATATTTGCTTCTTGTTCTGTAATAGCGAGTGAAGTTTCAATGCTCTTTGGATAGTGTGTTAATATTTGACTTTCAATTCTATCTTTTAATGGTGTTACAATACTTCCTCTGTTCGTATAGTCTTCGGGATTCGCTGTAAACACAAATAAAATATCCAGCGGCATACGTAATTTAAATCCGCGAATTTGAATGTCCCCTTCTTGTAAAATATTAAATAATGAAACCTGAATTCTAGCTTGTAAATCTGGTAATTCATTGATCACAAAAATACCTCGATTGCTTCTAGGAATAATACCATAGTGGATTACCTTTTCGTCGGCAAAACTCAATTTTAAATTAGCTGCCTTAATAGGGTCGATATCTCCAATTAAATCCGACACACTCACATCAGGTGTGGCCAACTTCTCACCATATCTCGCGCTTTTGTGCACCCAATGAATAGGCGTGTTATCACCATGCTCGGCAATTAAGTCCACAGCGAACCGACTTAAAGGTTGCAATGGGTCATCATTCACTTCACTTCCCGCAACCGTTGGTATATATTCATCCAGCAAGTCCACCATTTGGCGCGCCATTCTTGTTTTTGCTTGCCCACGTAATCCTAAAAACAAAATATTATGTCTACTTAATAATGCACGTTCAACATCGGGAATAACGGTATCCTCATATCCCAATATGCCTTCAAAAGCGTTTTCTTTATTTTGAATGCTTGCAATTAAATTATCACGCACTTCATCCTTTATGGACTTTGGCTGATAGCCAGATTTCTTTAAATGTCCTAATGTTAGGATTTTCGATATATCTATTTTCTTACTCATAATTAATAAACTGTTTTTCTTTTTCCACTTTCAAAATCATTAAATATAAAACTACCCAAATTGTCAAGTGAAGCAAAATAGGCTTTACCATTATTCATTTCTGTAAACTCTTCTACAAATTTTTGTAAATAGGGATCAGATGCGATCATAAAAGTGGTAATGGGAATTTTTAATTTTTTGCATTGTGCAGCTAAATTAATACAACGGTTTACCACTTTGCGATCTAAGCCAAAACTATTTTTATAATACTTACCGCCTATTTTTAAACAGGTAGGTTTACCATCGGTGATCATAAATATTTGCTTGTTCGCTGTTTTACGCTTACGCAATATATCCATGGCTAATTCAAGTCCAGCAACGGTATTGGTATGATAAGGTCCCACTTGTAAATAAGGGAGGTCTTTAATTTCAACCTGCCATGCATCATTTCCAAATACAACAATATCAATCGTGTCTTTGGGATATTTTTTAGTAATCAATTCACACAATGCCATTGCAACTTTTTTTGCTGGCGTGATTCTATCTTCTCCGTATAAAATCATGGAGTGTGAAATATCAATCATCAACACGGTAGAAGTTTGTGTTTTAAAATCCGCCTCTCTAATCACTAAATCATCCTCGTGCATTGAGAAAGCATCCACGCCTCTATTTATTTGTGCATTTTTAATACTTTCCGTAAAATCTATTTGTTCCATTAAATCACCAAACTGAAATGAACGCGTGTCCGAATTAATATCACCCGTTGGACCCGCTTTGGTTGTACTGTGATTTCCTTGTTTTGCTTTTTTTAGTTTTCCGAAAATTTCTTCGAGGCTTTTTTGACGAATCGTTTGCTCGGTTTTAGCCGTAATTGCAAATTTACCATCCTGTGGATTTTCTTTTAAATATCCATTTTGCTTTAAGTCCTCGATAAAATCACCAACGCCATAATTTTCATCAGTAAATTTATGGGTACGATCTAATTGGTTCATCCAATCCAATGCTTCGCTAGCATCTCCACTTGTGTAATTAAGTAACTGCGTAAAAATGTCCAGCATTTGCTCAAATTTGGACTTGGAATTTTCACCCGGAATAAAATTTACAAAACGATGGCCTATCATAGTTATGCAATTTAACAAATAGTAAGCAAGAAGGTTTAAAGAATATGGACAACTAAGTGTCTTATTCCTTAAATAATAAAGATTTTGAACAGCCTATATTTTATATTTATTAATTTGAGCTATCATTGAACCTGTAAAACGAGATTTTGAAAAAACTACTATTATTCATAGTCATTATATGTAAAAGTTTTATTGTTTTAGGACAAAGCGAAGATTCACTTTTTGTGATGAAGCATCTTATAAGTGATTTAAATGCCAAAAGGGGAAGCGTTGGTAGGGTGAAACAATTAGTTTGCACCTATCAAAACCTGGATTTAAAACTTCCACCCATGGTTGTAGGGCTAGAAAGAAAAAGAGGAAAATGGAACATTGCGATTGGACCCATCAGGGCAAGCATAGGACGAAGTGGATTAGCGCTGCCGGAAAATAAAATAGAAGGTGACGGTAAAACGCCTTTAGGCTTATACGATTTAGGACATTTGTATAGCTATGAAGCCAACGTAGATACAAAATTACCCTTTCAACAAGTGGATTCCTTGGATAAATGGATTGACGAT
>CANETM010000101.1 GCA_947441205.1 Bacteroidota bacterium
ATCACCTACTAATCGAATTTCTGGAACTCTGATGCGATCATTAATACGATGCTCTGGTTCTTGTTGTCTTTGAAACCTTGGGTTAAATCTGGGTCCTCTGTTCGGTAATGCCATTAATTGTTAAAACGTTGTTTAAGTTAGTAAAGATAGTCAATGTTATGCTTCGGGCGCCATTCTTTCCGCAATTTCTTCCACTACTTTGGCTAAGAAAGTAGCTTTGTCCAACATTCCAAGGTCCCCTTTACCTTGACGACGAACAGAAAGTTTGCTTTCGGCAACTTCTTTTTCTCCAATCACCAACATATAAGGCACTTTCATTATTTCAGTATCACGAATTTTTTTTCCGATTTTTTCATTGCGATCGTCAATTTCAACACGAACACCTGCTTTCTTAAATTCAGCCAATACTTCCTGAGCATAAGGCATAAACTTATCAGAAATAGGCAATATTTTAACCTGCAATGGTGCTAACCAAACCGGGAATTTACCTGCATAATGCTCTAATAAGAAACCAATAAAACGCTCGTGAGTACCTAAAGGTGCACGATGTATAATTAACGGAGTCTCAGGCTCATTATCCCTGTTAGTGAAATTTAAGTTGAAGCGTTTACCTTGCGCGAAATCCACTTGGTTAGTAGCTAATGTAAATTCACGACCAATAACACTCCAAATTTGAACGTCTATTTTAGGGCCATAAAAAGCACCTTCATCCTGAACTTCTACAAATGGAGTTCCTGTTTCAATTAATACAGCACGCACCATGGCTTCGGTCTCTAACCAAAGTTCCGGCTCATTAATATATTTCTGTCCCAATTTAGCAGGATCATGTAAACTTAATCGCATTACGTATTTGTCAATTCCAAATATTTTGAAATACTTCAAATACATTTCGTTTACCGCTTTAAACTCTTGTGCAAATTGTTCTTTAGTACAATATATATGTGCGTCGTTCATGTGTAAACAACGTACACGCATTAGACCAAACAATTCACCCGACTGCTCGTAACGGTAACAAGTACCATACTCTGCAAGCCTTAGTGGCATGTCCTTGTAGCTTTTTGGCTCGGCATCAAATATTTTATGGTGATGCGGACAATTCATTGCTTTCAAGTAATATTTAGTGCCATCCAATTCCATTGGAGGGAACATACTATCCTGATAATATGGCAAGTGACCACTAGTAATGTACATGCTTTCTTTAGCAATATGTGGCGTAACCACACGCTTATATCCAGCAGCCTCTTCAGTCTCTTTTGCTAAACGTTCTAATTCCTCAATAATGATAGTACCATTAGGCATCCATAAAGGAAGACCTGGTCCCACATCATCATCCATGGTATAAATGCCTAATTCTTTTCCTAATTTACGGTGATCTCTTTTTTTAGCTTCTTCTAACATTAACAAGTACTCGT
The DNA here is from genome assembly GCA_947441205.1 of Bacteroidota bacterium. GTDB lineage: Bacteria > Bacteroidota > Bacteroidia > Chitinophagales > Chitinophagaceae > Sediminibacterium. The sequence goes on from CANETM010000101.1 coordinate 1,413, forward strand.
CTAATTCCTTTTGATTCGGGAACGTAACGCCATACACACGTGTCAACATTTTATTTTTCTCATCACCCTTCCAAAATGCACCTGCAATATTGGTAATCTTAATGGCCTTAATGGCACCTGTATTAGGAATATGTGGGCCACGACATAAGTCAGTAAATTGACCTTGTGTGTAAAAAGTAATGGTCCCGTCTTCTAAACCTGATAATAAATCTAATTTGTATTCATCTCCTTTTTCAGAGAAATAAGAAACCGCTTCGGCCTTTGTCATTTCCTTTCGGATATAGGCATTGGCTTGCTTTGCTAACTCATTCATCTTTTTTTCCAAGATGATTACATCCTCATCTTTTAAGGTTTTATCCCCTAAATCAATATCATAATAGAACCCTTTTTCAAGCGCTGGTCCTACCCAAAACTTAGCTCCTGGGAACTGTAACTCCACAGCTTCAGCTAATAAGTGAGCAGAAGAATGCCAAAAAGTATTTTTTCCTTCGTTGTCGTCCCAGGTCAATAATTTTAATGAACTATCCGTATTTATAGGTCTTGTTGCATCCCATACCTCCCCATTTACGGATGCCGCTAATACTTTTTTAGCTAAACCCTCACTGATGGATTTAGCAATATCTAATGCAGTGATCCCTTTTTCGTATGATCGCACTGCACCGTCTGGAAATTGAATTTGAACCATAATTTGTATCTAAATAAGGGTGTAAAGATAACAAAAAATAGTGGTTGATGAATTCTAAGATTTTGTAGTAATTTTTATTCTTAGATTTGTCTCATGCCGAGAATAGTTGTTATTATTTTATTATTAGCATTTAGCCTCCCTACGAAAGCGCAAACTTTAGTTGGGAATTGGGTTGGCTATTTAACGGTTCATACCAATTTAGGAGAAAAAACATACCCATACGAGATAAATATAATTGAGCTAAACAATCAACAAGTTATTGCAAAGACAGTCACCACTTTTCCTAATCAAAATGTAGTCATTGCATCCGCAAAGGGTAATTTTTCAATAAAAAATAAGTTATTGAATATTGAAGAAACAAAATTTGATCAAATTAAAATTGAACCTGGGGTACAAACATGTTTGATGAATAATTTACTCAGTTACCAAAAATTGAATGGTCAAGAAGTTTTACAAGGAACTTATTTAGCTAAAAATAGTATTGGAGGAAACAATTGTGGAACAGGTAGCATTTACTTAACAAAGGATCAATTATTTGTAATGGCTAAACCCCAAAAGAAAATAATTAAACAAAAAAATACAGTCGCTACTAACAGCTTAACAAAATTAACTCCAAAGATTAATGATACCTCAAAAAGTATTAATACATCTGTAAGTGGTTCTACTAATTCAACCCCATCAAATATTTCATTAGCTACTTCACTACCTAATGATAATAATAAGCCTCAAATTAATAGCGTTTTAGTTTCCTCTGAAAATAATCAAGAAACAGCCAAGCTTATATTAGCCAAGCAGATTAATCCAAATCATGAGCAAATACTAATTCCATGGGTATTGATGTCCAGAGAAAACTATTTAGTAAAGAAAATTATTACGAATAGCAAAACCATAAGTTTTGATGTTTTAGACAATGGTGCCATAGATAATGATACCATCACAATATATGACAACAAAAAATTAATGATTGACATGAACAGGTTAAGCTATAAAGCTGTCCATTTTGATTTGACATTTAATGAAGACATAAAATTTCATGAAATTATTGTTGTTGCAAACAATTTAGGAAACGTACCTCCTAATACCGCTTTGATTAAATACAAAGACTCAAAACTTGAAGAGGAAGTATTTATCAATACCGACTTTTCGAAAAATGCTAGAATAATTATTGAGTACCGGCCAGGTAGCAATTGATTGATTTAACTAACAATTTTTATTTTATTGCTTCCTGTAATATTGCAATAGCAGTTGCATTTTCACTTTTTTCGCTGACAAAAGGATTCTTGCTATTTTTTTGAAAACTCAACCAAAAATAACCATCCTCAAGCTCCCTACTATCGGCATTGAAAATGTAAATAGTATGTTGTTTATAACCAATTTGGCCCAGCAAATTCAAAATTTGAAGGCCATACATATTGATACTCATTTTAATTTCATCCCAACTAATTAATTCATTGTTTATGACCATCCCTTTCAGTTCGGCATTGATATTGCCTACCCCATCAAGCCAAATTTTTTGCGTAATAGTATCAATTGGAAATTTAAGTTGAGACAAGGAATCCGTTAATTGTATAGTATTTGTAGTCACCAATTTCAAATAGCTGGTGTCCTTACTTTTTAATGCTTTTAGTAATTCTTGATACTGAAATAAAATGGGTTGACATTGTTGATCTAGTATGGCATGGTTGTTTTTGACAGTATATTCCCATGTTTGGTTATTAATTTGATTACTAGCATTTTGTTTGCAACTTAACATGCCAATACATACAATGAAAATCAAAATTTTATGCATCCCCTTATAATTTTATCAAATTTATGCATAAATAGCCCGATCAAGGGCTAACTTTGCGCTCTGAATTGAAAAAATATGCTGATAGGTTTACAAAACGTAACATTTGAGTTTGGTGCTAGAGCAATTGTAACTGATGCCACTTGGCATATACAGCCAGGCGAACGCATTGGATTAATTGGTTATAACGGTACAGGAAAATCAACTTTATTGAAATTATTAGTGGGACAATATACCCCTAGTAAAGGCACTATTGAAAAAGGACGCGATACCACTATAGGTTATTTACATCAGGACTTATTAAGTTTTGATACCAATGAAACTATTACTGAAGTGGCATTAGGCGCCTTTGAACGTGTACGTGCTTTAGAAAAAGAAATTGAGCAATTAGGTATAGAATTAGAAGCAAACCCTGAGGATAATGATCTTTTAATTAAATACACCGACGCATTACATGAAATTGATGTTTTAGATGGCTACAATATTCAACATAAAGCTGAGGAAGTTTTACATGGTTTAGGATTTACAACTGCCGATTTAGCCCGACCATATAAAGAATTTAGTGGAGGTTGGAGAATGCGTGTATTATTGACTAAAATGATTTTACAAGCCCCCGATGTATTATTACTCGATGAGCCTACTAACCACTTGGACTTACCAAGTATTGAATGGTTGGAAAAATACTTGTTGCATTATAAAGGAAGTGTTGTAATTGTTAGTCACGATAAATTCTTTTTGAATAAAATGGTAAACAAAATTGTAGAAGTTTATCAGCAGCAATTAAATTTTTACACAGGTGACTATGAATATTATGAGGTTGAAAAAGTGCAACGTGTAGAAATTCAGCAAAGAGCATTTGAAAATCAACAAGACTATATACGCCAACAAGAAAAGTTCATTGAACGCTTTAAGGCAAAAGCTTCCAAAGCAGCTGCCGCTCAAAGTATTCAAAAACGATTGGACAAATTGGATGTTATTGAAGACGTTCAAATTGAAAGACCTAATATCAGAATTAACTTTGCCGTGGATAAAACACCAGGTAAGGTATTGGTTGATTTAAAGGGCGTTAATAAATCCTACCCTAAGCAAGTTATTTTAGAAAATGCTTTTGCAGAAATTGAACGTGGTGATAAAATTGCTTTAATTGGCGCGAATGGAAAAGGGAAATCAACCTTATTGAGAATTGTTGCTGGAATGGAAGAATATCAAGGAGAAAGAGTTTGGGGGCATAATGTTGATGAAAGTTTTTATGCGCAGCACCAATTGGAATCCTTGAATTTAAACAATACCATTTTACAGGAAGTTCAGGAGTGTGGTACCAAAAAAACAGACCTAGAACTACGCGCCTTATTAGGCTGTTTCTTATTTGGAGGCGACGAAGTTGACAAGCGAATTAAAGTATTAAGTGGAGGTGAAAAAGCAAGGGTTGCATTGACAAAAACCATTATTAGTAAAGCTAATTTTTTAATGCTCGATGAGCCTACCAACCACTTGGATATGGTAACAGTTGAATTACTAGCTGATGCCTTAACAAAATATGATGGAAGTATAATTTTAGTAAGTCACGATCGATATTTTATTTCTAAAACAGCCAATAAGATATGGGAAATTGAAGACGAAAAAATTGTTGAATTCAAAGGCAATTATCATGAATGGCTAGAATGGAAGGAAAGAATGGCTAAAAACAAAGCAGCGAATCCTGACTTAATTAAAAAATCAAGTAATACTGAAAAAGCAAAAGCAGAAACTGTTTCAGCACCTGAAGTAAAAGCAGTTCCTAATGGGTCAATTGATAAAGAATTGCAAAAGCAAATTCAGAAATTACAAAAAGCAATGGCTTTAATTGAGCATAATATTGAAACGCTGAACAAAGAAAAAATAGCAATAGAGTTGCAAATGGCAGACCCAACAATTTATTCGGATGTGGCAAAATTTCAAGTTATTGAAAAAAGCTACCACGATAAAAATGCCTTGATACGTTCCATGAATAAAGAATATGAAATTGCCTTTAACGATTTAGCTGACTTGGAAAGTAAAATGTAATTTTCACCTATAACGTTTGTTATTACCGAAATATTAATTTTTTGGAGTATTTAGCAGAAAAATACCCACATCGAAAACGATATCGTTGAAAATTGATGTCAATTGATTAAATTTGGGGCTCCGTTTCGACGATAGTCAATTGGTTTACTATTGTAAATCAATACATTAAAGTACAATAGAATTAATTATGTCAGTAGAAAAAGTAACTAAAATTGCAGTTTTAACATCAGGAGGAGACTCACCAGGCATGAACGCTGCAATTAGAG
>CANETM010000102.1 GCA_947441205.1 Bacteroidota bacterium
AAGCGGATGTGGCGAAATTGGCAGACGCACTAGACTTAGGATCTAGCGCCGCGAGGCGTGTGGGTTCGACCCCCTCCATCCGCACAGAATTATCTTCAAAAGGCCCTAATTTGGGCCTTTTTTTAATCGTAAAACCTTACCTTTGCCCCCCTTAAACACTACAATAAAGTAGAAAATAGCAATATTATGGCAACAGTAAAAAGAACCAACATTTCACCCTTAAATGACAAATTAACGGTGACCATTGCAAAAGAAGATTATATCAAAGGCTTTGAAACGAGCTTAAAAAAGTATTCTAAAACAGCAAATATTCCTGGATTCAGAAAAGGAATGGTACCAGCTGGTTTAATTAAAAAAATGCATGGACAATCCGTTTTTCAGGACGAGGTTATCAAAACTGTGGAAAGTGAGATGAACCAATATATCGCAAAAGAAAAAATTGAAATCTTTGCGCAACCATTACCTGTAACTACAGAATTTCCTGCGATGGATGTTAACAATCCTAGCAGTTATGATTTTGCATTTGAAGTAGGATTGAAACCTGCTTTCACAATTGATGCTAAAGGCATCAAAGCAACACGTTACAAAATTGAAGTAACTGATGAAATGATTAATGCGGAAGTTGAAAGATTACAAATTCGCAATGGCAATATGACCGAACCAGAACTTGCAGAAACCGAAGAAAATGTGTTGAATGTAACTTTCACTGAATCTGATAAAGATGGCAATGAAATAGAAGGTGGATTATCAAAAGATAATTCATTATTAATAAAATATTTTGCTCCAAAAGCAAGAAAAGAATTCATTGGCAAAAAAACAGGCGACGCTGTTACCATTCAATTGAGTAAAGCGTTTGAGGAAAAAGAATTAGATATTATTTTAGCTGATTTAGGTTTAATAAAAGAGCAAGCAGATAAGCATTTTAAAGTTGCTATTACTAAAGTGGGAATTGTAGAAAAAGCGCCATTAGACGAAACTTTATTCACCGTAACCTACCCTAACCAAACCATTACCAACGAAGCTGAATTCAGAGACGCAGTAAGAAAAGATATTGAAGGTTATTACGATGGTCAATCACGCAACCAAGTGCATGATCAAATTTATCATGCATTGATAGAAAATACTAAAATGGAATTCCCAACCGAATTCTTAAAACGTTGGTTACAGTCTGGTGGAGAAAAGCAAAGAACTGCTGAGGAAGCGGAAAAAGAGTACCCAGTATTCCAAGACCAATTAAAATGGACATTAATTAGCACACAGTTAATCGCTGATCATAAAATTGAAGTGGTTGCCGAAGATTTAAAAGACTTCGCGAAACAACAATTAATGAGTTATATGGGCGGACAACTAGGGGCTTTAGGTGACAATGACCAATGGTTAGAAGATTATGCCGCTAGAATGATGCAAGACAGAAAATTTGTAGAAGATAGCTACCACCGTATTAGTACTGACAAATTGTTCAAAGCAATAGAAGCCGATATCACTGCAAAAGAAGAAAAAATTGCAGCAGAAAAGTTTGCAGAAAAACTACATAATCACCACCACTAATAGCAAGAATTGTCCTTAAAGACACATTTATTTGATATTCAAGACCCTCTTACACCAAGGAGGGTCTTTTTTTATGCATTTTAGACCAAGTTTGGCACCGTTTTTGCATTAGCTTAAGGGAATAGGTTTTACCTTTACTTTATTAGAAAAACACATATATGAACTTAGGAAAAGAATTTGAAAAATACGCTGTAAAACACCGAGGTATAAGCAGCAATACCTTACACCAATATCAAAACAGTGTAACCAATCTTACGCCCTATATCATTGAAGAAAGACCCATGAACGTGGCAAGTATGGACGTTTTTAGTCGTTTGATGATGGATAGAATTATTTTTTTAGGCGAAGGTATCAATGACTATGTTGCCAATATTGTAACGGCGCAGTTATTATTTTTAGAAAGTACCGATCGTACTAAAGACATTCAAATGTATATTAATAGTCCAGGCGGAAGTGTTTATGCAGGCTTAGGTATTTATGATACCATGCAATTTATAGGACCTGATGTAGCGACTATTTGTACCGGTATGGCTGCTAGTATGGGCGCTATATTATTGTGTGCCGGTGTCGAAGGGAAAAGAACTGCATTAAAGCATAGTCGTATTATGTTACACCAACCAAGTGGTGGTGTTGGTGGACAAGCTTCAGATATTGAAATCACAGCAAGAGAAATTAAAAAATTAAAGCACGAGTTATACGAAGTCATAGCTATACATACCCACAAGGACGTGGATGTTGTTGCGAAGGATTGTGATAGAGATTTTTGGATGACTGCTGCGGAAGGAAAAGAATATGGTTTGGTTGATGAAGTATTATTAACGAACCCTAGAAAACAAAAAAAGTAATCGACACTATTAATTATAAAAATGATTAATAAGCTAGAACAATAATTAACTAATTTTTCAAATTGAATATATGATACTGAATAAAAGTTTCTTAATGGAAGACGAGGATGAACCAAAAGCAGATAAAAAAGAAGATAATGGTCCTGGGTTCTTGAATAAAAAAATGGAGCAAATTTTTTTTGAAAAAAGATCTATTTATTTATGGGGTCAAGTGGACGATAAATCTGCTAAGGATATCGTGACTAAATTATTGTTATTGGATGCCGATAAACCTGGTGCTGAAATTAATTTTTATATTAACAGTCCAGGTGGAGTGGTTACTAGTGGTATGGTTATGTTTGATACCATGAATTTAATTAAAAGTCCAGTGCATACTATTTGTATGGGATTGGCTGCAAGCATGGGCTCTATTTTATTAAGTATGGGCGAAAAAGGGAAACGTACCATTTTCCCACATGGCGAAGTAATGATTCACCAACCAAGCTTAGGGGGATATTATCAAGCAACAAGTGCTGACATTGAAATTCAAGCTGAACAAATCAGAAAAACAAAGGAACTGGGTGCAAAAATATTGGCTAAGAACTGCGGAAAATCAATTGAACAAATTATGGCCGATTTCGATAGAGATTATTGGATGAACGCCGAGGAAGCAGTTGCTTATGGCATTGTTGACAAAATTGCTAAAAGCTTATAAAATTCCCAACTATGAAAATGAGCAAAGCTATCACATCCATTCAATGTTCTTTTTGCGGTCGTAAAAGAGAAGAAGTAAAAATATTGATCGCTGGACAGGATGGGCATATTTGTGAAAACTGCATTGAGCATGCTCATGAAGTCATTGAAAAAGAATTTCATCAGAAAAAAGTAGCAGGTAAATCAGGCACTTTAAAGGTTCAAAAACCAATTGCCATAAAAGCATTCTTGGACCAATATATAATTGGACAGGATGAAGCTAAAAAAATTCTATGTGTTGCTGTTTATAATCACTTTAAACGAATAAACCTACCCATTAATACTAATAATGAAGTAGAGATTGAGAAAAGTAACTTAATCATGATTGGTGAAACCGGCACAGGCAAAACCTTACTAGCTAAAACGATTGCTAAATTATTAAATGTTCCTTTCGCTATTGTTGACGCAACTGTTTTCACTGAAGCAGGATATGTAGGAGAAGACGTTGAAAGCATGCTGACACGTTTATTGCAAAACTGCGATTACGATGTTGAAGCAGCACAAAGAGGTATTGTATATATTGATGAGATCGATAAAATAGCGCGCAAAAGCGACAACGCTTCTATAACAAGAGACGTGAGTGGCGAAGGAGTACAACAGGGGTTATTAAAAATGTTGGAAGGAACAGAAGTATTAGTTCCACCTCAAGGAGGACGAAAGCATCCTGATCAAAAAATGATTAAGGTGGATACGAAAAATATATTATTTATTTGCGGAGGAGCCTTTGATGGTATCGATAAAATAATTGCACGTCGTATAAATACAAATGCAATTGGATTTAGTGTAAATAAAGATGAGCAAGAATTACAACGAAAAAACTTACTTCGTTTTGTTAATGCGCAGGATATTAAAACATTTGGATTGATTCCCGAAATGTTAGGTCGATTGCCTATTGTAACGCATTTAGAACCGCTTGATGCCGAAACCTTAAGAAGAATTTTGACAGAGCCTAAAAATGCTTTAATTAAGCAGTATACTCAACTATTTGCAATTGAAAATATCAAATTGACAATTGATACGGAAGTATTTGAATTTATTACTTCAAAAGCAATGGAGTATAAATTAGGTGCTAGAGGATTAAGAAGTATTTGCGAGAGCTTATTTACCCAGGCCATGTTTGATTTACCTGGCACAGATACAAAAGAATTTCATGTAACCTTAGATTACGCAAAACAAATGTTTGATAAAAGTAAATTAAACAACTTGAAGGCGGCATAATTAATAATTTAAATAACCCTTAATAACATAACAATGCAAGAATTAATTGATCGTTTAGTAAAAGAAACAGGAGTTACCCCAGAGCAAGCAAAGCAATCTATTGAAACAATTGCTGCTTTTGTAAAAGAAAAATTCCCAATGTTAGGTGGCGCAGTAAATCAAATTTTCAAAGCAGGGGGTAAATAAATTACGCGCTGAAAATAAAAAAAGCCTCACCAAGGTGAGGCTTTCAAGCAAGCAATCATAAACTAGGAATAATTCCTACCTCAAACTAATAATTTTTTTTGAAAAAACAACTTTTCTTTAGCAAATTATTTACGGGAATTATTGCTTGTTTTTATTTCAGGGGCAATTAGTATCTAAAATCAATCTGATAGCTGAATTTTACTTTTCAGTGTCTTTGCTTCCATTTCGGTCAAATCAAAAGAAACAACCAACTCAGACCAACTAATTTGGCCATTATTCCCTTTTTTCATCCTTAAAATTGTCCAAATTTGACTATCGGTAAAAAGGTTTAATTTTTTCCAATCATTGAAATTCAATGCATTAGCATTGACTAATTCATTTTGCTTGTTTTGAACATATAAGTACTCTTTAAGCATTTGATACGTAGTATCGCTCATGCCATATACCTTATTTAGTTGATGAATATTTGTATAAACACCTAAGTACTTTTTATAAGCAATTATTCTTTTGATTAAACTCAGGGGCAAAGCTGTATGGTTTGTCCATTCTTGTTCATTGATTGAATTTAAGTTCATCTTTCCTTTGTCAGTTTTGTCATCATATAATTGATTAGACTTGTACTTATCTCTATAATTTCGATTCTTATAATAGGTATTAAAATATTTATTACGACCAAGTTCATTCATTACGATATATGGCCTTAGAGTTTGATATATTTCAGCTGTCAGTCCATATAATCTTGCGAAGTCATCTTTATTTTTAAACCTCCCCCCTTTCTCCCTATAATGCATTAATGACCTAACTTGTTTTTCGGGAATACCCAATAAAATAGCGCCTTGGCTGTCAATTATATTTGGGTCGAAAGTAAATAATACTGGTTTTTTTATACCTTGTCTTAATTCACTTTGTTGATGTTTACTGGGAAATAATTGGCTGACTAAAACGGATCCTAATAAAATAAAACCTAGTACTATAATCCCTTTCAATTCTTTTGTTGAAAAATAAAAATATTTTTTCCAATATGGGTCAATCATTTTTAATCAAATTAACTCCAAATTGTAAGGTTGTTTTGCAGTATTAATACTACAATGAAATAATTAAAGGATGGAAAAAGAAGTAGATGATGATGAGCAAGGCCTGAATAGGATCAAACTGAAAATTGCAATCCGTCGTAAGCCATTTTAATAAATGATGGCAATTGGGATTCAGTTTCATTATGTAACCCAATTTGATGGCTAAAATGCGTAAAGTATACTTGAGGAATGGCAAGTTCAGTCGCTAATGCAATTGATTCATTTAGTGTAAAATGAGTTGGATGTGGCTGTGGTCTCAAAGCACTTAATATCAAAACTTTTGCTCCTTTTATTTTTTCTTTCTCCTTCTCACTTATAAAATTAACATCGGTTATGTATACAAAATCACCAATTCTATATCCAAGAACTGGAAGCTCACGATGCATAACTTGAATAGGTTCAAATTTCAAGTCCCCTATTTTGAAAGCATTATCCTCAATAATAGTATGCAACATCATTTCAGGCAAACCAGCATCCTTCTGCTTTTCAAAAGCATAATAAAAGTCCCTCTTAATGGCAACCTGTGTGATTTCATTTGCATAAATCTGCATGGGTCTATGAGAATGAAAATTAAATGGT
>CANETM010000103.1 GCA_947441205.1 Bacteroidota bacterium
CCCAAGACACACTAAATTTATCAAAGCCATATAGTACGTTTAACATATCTGGCGTTTCGCTTGCAGCGTTAGGATCAGCGTATTTGCCACCCACTGCAGAAATCGTATTAGGCGCCGTTTCTTTCATGCCTAGTAATGCATAATCCAATAAATGCACTCCCCAGTCGGTCATTAAACCACCTGCATAATCCCAAAACCATCTAAAGTGAAAATGAAAACGGCTAGTATTAAAAGTTTTTAAAGGTGCAGGGCCTAACCAGGTTTTGTAATCAATATAATTAGGAGGAATGCTGTCAGCAACCACCGGCTGTGGACGCATCCAACCCTGGTAACACCAAACTTTAGTCGTTCTGATATTTCCTAGCTGACCTGAATGAACAAAATCCAAGGCGTCTTGAAAATGCTTTTCGCTTCTTTGCCATTGTCCCACTTGGACAATTCTATTATATCTATTTTTTGCTTTAATCATAGCATCACATTCGCCAATTGAGTTTCCTGCAGGTTTTTCAACATAAACATGCTTGCCAGCCGAACATGCATTAATCATTTGTAAAGCATGCCAATGGTCGGGCGTTCCAACAATAACCACATCAATATCTTTTCGATCTAATATTTTTTGATAATCATTATAGGTATCTACATTTTTTACATTGGGTTGCAATAACAACAACTCTTGTTTGCGTTTACTTAAAACGGATGCATCAATATCACAAAGTGCAACCACTTCAACATTTTTTACTTTTAAAGCAGCAGTCGTATTCGACCACCCCATTCCGTTTACGCCAATGGCGGCTACTCGAATGGTATCGGTATCAAAAATACTGCTCTTGGCAAAACTAGGCGTGGCAATCATAGCTGCTGACGCCAAAGACATTTGTTTAATAAAATCTCTACGTTGGTTCATATGACAATTTTTAGGCTATTTAAATATAAACAAAAAATTAAAGTAAATATTCAAAAATGTATAAATGGCTTTTGGATTACGATTAATATTATTATATTTATTATGCTTAAAAATACCCTATGAACAATAATATATTTACCCCTGCACAAATTGAACAATACAATAAGGATGGCTATATTATTATAAACAATTTTTTTAGTAAAGAAGAGGTTGCTAAAATGTATGGCATTGCAGTACAAGACGATGCAATGGCTAAAAATGCATTAGACCTAAATGATCAAACAGGGAAAAAGACAAAGCTTTCCTTGTGGTTTACCCCTGGCAATGATATTTTCGGGTATTTATCACGAAGTGAACGCATTTTAAATAGGGTTGCGCAAATTATGGACAGCAAGTCACCGGTTTGCCATTTTCATTCTAAATTAATGCAAAAGGAACCCAAGGTAGGCGGCGCTTGGGAGTGGCACCAGGATTATGGATATTGGTATAAAAATCAATTCATGTTTCCTGATCAATTAGCGAGTGTCATGGTGGCACTTACCCCAGCTAACAAACAAAATGGATGTATTCAAGTAATAAAGGGTTCACATAAATTAGGTAGGGTTAACCATGGTTTTGCAGGAGAGCAAGTGGGTGCTGATATGACAATGGTTGAAAATGCTTTAAAAACAATGGAATTAGTTTATGTAGAAATTGAAGCGGGTGATGCCCTATTTTTTCATAGTAACTTATTACATCGATCAGCCGCTAATTTATCTGAAAGTCCAAGGTGGTCAATTATTTCATGCTATAGTTCGCAAAGTAATTTAGCCTATAATGAAACTTCTACTTCATGGAGTGAGCCTATTCAAATGGTACCCGATGAAGCCATCATGAATTGGGAACATGAAAGCTTAGGTAATGCCGATTTCTTGAAAAAAGAAAATGATCCTGCGTTGAAAGAAACGGGTTGGGAAAAATAATTAGTTGAAAGGCTTTAATAATTTTTCATAGGCACGTCGAGGAAAACCACTTACAAATATTTCGCCACAATAAGTGTAATTTAAATTATCCATTATTTTAAGCATAGGGATATTATCAAAATTAGTATCCACTTTTATGCTAAATGTATTTTTTTCAAGGGCCAATTTTTCAATGCGTAAAAATAATTCAGTAGCAATGCCTTTCCCTTTTAAGGTTGGCGTTGTTGCTACCCTATGTACGACCACATAAGGTTGATTTGACAACCAAGCACCATTGATAACCTCATAGGTAGGCTCGTCACCGAAAACAATAGCTGCATAAGCGATGATCATATTATTTTCCTCCAATACATAACCATAGCCTTGCTGAATATCGCTGGCAACTGTTCCCTCATTTGGATAACCATTTTGCCATTGCGTACTGCCATCCATTTTTCTTTGTAAAATGGCAGCTTGTAAAATATCCCAAATGGTGCTGGCGTCAGCTAAGGTGGCTAATCGTAAAATCATATAATGCAAATCATTTAATGATGATTGATATAATCTTGCTCAATTTAATAATAAGCAGCTAATATTTATACTTTTCAAGATTCAAATCATAAAAAAGAATTAATTTACTATCCTCTTTAATGCAAACCTTCTTTATGAAAAAAATTATCATCGTAATTGCAATTCTATTTTCGACAACGAGCATCAATTTCGCTCAAAATAAAGTAGTGCAAATATATGAAGGTGCAGTGCCAGGAACAGAAAATTGGGATTGGGAGGAGGGTATACAAGAAGGTAGTAGTTGGAGAACACAGGTGGTATATAATGTTGCCAAACCAAGTTTAACCATTTATAAACCTGATCCAGCAATAGCGAATGGAACAGCAGTAGTTATATGTCCGGGCGGCGGATTTATTGCACTTGCGATGGGTAATGAAGGTTACGATGTAGCAAGTTGGCTAGTGAAAAAAGGTATCACCTGTTTTGTACTAAAATATCGCGTGGCACATATTAATACAACTGATGCTGTAAAATATTTTAATGATGCTATACATGGAGGTGATAAGGAAAAATTGCAAAATCAAAAAGATGCAGTTCCTTATAGTATTGCCGATGGAAAAGCTGCGATTAAATATGTAAGAGCCCATGCAAATGATTATGGTATTAATCCGAACAAAATTGGAATCCTAGGATTTTCAGCAGGTGGCACTTTAGCAGCATCAGCCGCATTCAATTATACAGCTGAAAACAAACCAAATTTTGTTGCTCCAATTTATGCTTATTTTCCAAAAGCAATGCAAGGAAAAGTAGAGGACGATGCACCACCCTTATTTATTGCTGTTGCTGCTAATGATGCTTTAAATTTACAACAACAAAGTATTGATTTATTTACAGCCTGGAATTCCGTAAAAAAAGATGCCGAACTACACGTGTATAACCAAGGTAGTCATGGTTTTGGAATGCGTGTTCAACATACTACGAGTGATACTTGGATAGAACGTTTCGCGGACTGGTTAGCCGTAAAAGAGCTAATTAAAAAGTAAAGTTATTAAAGCAAAAAGTGCTGAAAAAAAATTTCGAACTAATAGCTTAATAAATTTTATTGAATCGTATGATGCCTAATAAATTAAACAGGCGCATTACTTGATAAGTGAGATCAAATTCAAACCACTTTTTAGCAAAATTGGCATCAGTTTTTTTATGATGATGGTTATTTTGAAATAATTCACCTAGTAAAAAAATACCCCATGGGCCCGTATTCTTACTTTGATCGGTGCTTTCAAAGTTTCGATAACCATATTTGTGACCACACCAATTTACGATTGCACCTTGAATAGGTCCCATTAAAAAATGAATAGGTAAAAGTAGGAACCACCAAATACTTGGTGCAAAAAAGCAATAAATTCCAATATAAAAAGCAGTAAACGCTAACCTCGTCAACATATGGTGTCCAAATTTGTCTAACTTTTCCCAAACCGGTAAATAGTCAGTTGTGAATTCTTTTTCCGGCATTTTATCATTAGCTAAAAATGCTCTGTAAATTTCTACAGTACTTTTCATCATCTCGTAAACATCTTTAAAAAAATGAGGCGAGTGTGGATCTTTTTCTGTGTCACTATATGCATGATGCATCCTATGCATTACTCCATATGCTCTTGGTACTAAGTATGAGGAACCTTGAAAAAACCAAGTTGAAATATAAAAAATACGTTCCCAGTTTTTACTCGTTTCATACATTTTATGAGAAGCAAATCGGTGTAAAAAAAAGGTATGGAAAAACAAGGACATAAACCAATGAATCAAGAAAAAGGATATGATGAATACCATATTATTATTGTTATTTGAATTTGAAGATATTGCATTTATTATGATATATTAAATCTTGTTTAAGCATTGGTTTTATTGATTGTAATTTAATAGACAGTGATAAATTTTTAGCTTTTAGTAATTCCTTATTTAGTATGATTCAAAAAAAATCCCGTAACGAATTTATTCGATACGGGATTAATATAGTTTTGGTTTTGCTTTTATCTTGGCATTAGTCCAAGTTGTTGCATAAACTCAAGGTTATCCATAAAGTCTTGTTCTTCAGCAATTTTACCACCTTTCATTTTAACAATGGTAACGCCAAAAAGATCAACATCTTTGCCTGTAGCTGGAATACCGAAAAAGGTGCCAGTATGCTTACCTTTAAATTCCCAATGTTTCACCAATTTGTCTCCATCGGCAAATGTTTCCTTAATAATAAATTTTCTATCAGAAAATCCAGTTACATAATTTTCGTAGTATGCTCTTGCATTTGCTTTTCCTTTAACTTCTGGAATAGCATGAATAACTGCATCATCTACATAAGCAGAATCTAAAATATTAATTCGGCCTTCGTTGATAGCTACTTCCCAAACATTAGAATAGAACTCAACATTTTTTTTACTTAATTCAGCATTTTTGTCGTTTTCAGATTGGCATGATACTAATGCAGCCATCACGCAAATCGATAATAAGATTTTTTTCAAGACTTAATTTTTTAAGGTTTTAAATGATAGCCCTTTTGGGCCTTTTAAAGTTAACTTTTAAAATAAAAGATGCCAATTTTATTTAGTTTCCATCAAATCTTAACAATACCACATTGTCTAACAATTAGTTGGAGAACTTAAAATATCTTTTTTAAAATTGAAAATGATTCATTTATTTAACAACTACCCTTTCTAGGAACGCGCTTATATATCAACTTGCCATTTCGTTCAATATTGTCGCCGGCTACTATTGGGTATGTATATTTTGGAGCGTGTGAAACGTTGTGACTTTTGATCATAATTTTATCATTCACTTTTAGTTTACGCAATTGATCAAATTCATGTTTTGATTCAATCCCAAAAGCCAGTATATAATCTTCGCCATTTATCTTTACCATTACACCAAACCCTAATCTTGAACCTTGAGGAAGTGTTAGTGATGTTACCACCCCATTCATATTAGTAAACTCCCTTATTGACTTTCTGATTTTGGCTTCACCGGCATATACTTTTTTCCCTGCGGGAGATGCTTCCCATTTTTTAAATGCAATACCTTCAGGTGATGCCTCCCAGGCTTTTTTTGCAGCTTTAGCAGGTGTTTCACCTTTAATTTCATTATTAGCAAATGTGAACCCACTTATTACAAATAGGGTTAAAATGAGTGCAAAAATGCTTTTTTTCATAATAGTTGAAATTGAATATTGTTAATTTCAGTAAAAAGTTGAATTCAATATAAAGTTACATTAATAATCTAAAGTAGGATTCTAATAAGGTTTATAAATTTTAATTATCTTTATAACTATTGTTATTTTATGAAAAGAGCATTTGTTGATATTGAAACTTATTCATCAAGAAATATGACTAAGGATAAAAATATAGATTACCAATATTGGTTTGATAAGTCAATTGAAGAAAAATTATCTGCTTCTATTTCAATGATTGAAGTTTCCTTTAACACTAAAAATTTCGTTAAACAAAAAGTTGATCGCAATATTCTATCATCTTACAAAAGACCTTCGTAATGAATATTTTCAATGACGACTTTAAGGATTTCATTATTTTTTTAAACCAAAATGAAGTAGAATATATTGTCGTTGGGGGATATGCAGTTATAATTAGAGGATATAGCAGATCTACAGGAGATATTGATATTTGGGTTAATAAAACAAGGGAGAATTATATAAAACTACAAAAAGCTATCACTGAATTTGGATTACCTGAAGTAGCGGTAAAAGAAAATGAATTTTTTTCAGAAGAATTTGATGTTTTCTCATTTGGCAAACCTCCATACGCTATTGAAATTATGACAG
>CANETM010000104.1 GCA_947441205.1 Bacteroidota bacterium
ATAGGCTTCGTCAATACCAATATAATAATTGGTAATGTGTTCATTAAACCAACTTTCTAATAATTTTGCCTTTTTAAGCTCAAGTGCACGGGCAGCAACTCGATTATAATCCTCTTTTAAATTCTCTTTGTGAGGCTCGGTACGTTCTTTAAAGTATACTAATCTTACTGTTTTACGACCTCTGTCATCGGTATAAACCTGCGGAACAGAAACATCACCAGGCTTCATTGATTTCAATAAAACGACCATTTCCTTGTCAGGCAACATATCATAATTAACATAGGTCGAACCATCTCTTCCCGAAATAGCGCCTCCTGTAAATTTACTTCCTTCGTCATCACTATGCTTATTTACCGCTTCACCGAAACTATATTTATTGGCAATAATGTCTTTTCTAACACTATCTAAGAAATTTTTTGTTTCGTTAATTTCGTCGGTTGAAATAGGCGGAATACGCAAAATGTGTTTAACCACTGCATCATCACCTGATCTTGAAATTAATTGTATTAGGTGGTAGCCAAATTTAGATTTGATAGGGGCAGATATTTGACCTTCTTTTAAACGAAAGGACCCTGACATAAATGCTGGATCAAAGTTTTTCTCATTTCTATTTAAACTGAATTGACCTAAGTTTTCCTTTGAGCTTGGATCCTCAGAATATAATTTAACCAACTGATCAAATTTGTTCATTCCTGCTTCCACTTGACGACGGTAATCCATTAATTGTTTGATTACATATTCTTCAACATCACGGTTTGCTTTAGGATGCATTACCAATTCTAAAACCTGCACCTCACTTTCATATAAAGGCAAACTGTCAACAGGAATTTTATTGTAAAAAGCGCGAACTTCTATTGGCGTTATTTTAATTTTCTCTACAATTTTTTGCTGCATTTCGTCAGCTAATTTTTGTTCTTTAATCAACAACTTGAAGTCATCTTTTAATTGTGCAATACTACGACCAGCTACTTCTTCT
Organism: Bacteroidota bacterium; assembly: GCA_947441205.1. Taxonomy (GTDB): domain Bacteria; phylum Bacteroidota; class Bacteroidia; order Chitinophagales; family Chitinophagaceae; genus Sediminibacterium. The sequence continues at coordinate 977 of CANETM010000104.1, forward strand.
AATACTTCCTTTGAGCCAAATTGTTGTAAGAATTGTCTAATTCTGCCATCAATTGCATTTTGAATTTCGTCTTCAGTGATATTAATGGAATCCTTTTCAGCTTGTAATACCAAGGCTTTTCGAATTAATTGACCTTCTAAAATTTGGCAAGATGAAGGTAACACTATGCCCTCTTGGCCTTGTGCCTGTCTTTTGTAATCGGCAATGGCATTGTCAATATCGGATTTCAAAATAAACTTATCGCCGACTGTTGCAATAATTTTATCGGCTAACACTTTTTTAATTTGAGCCTTTGTCGAAAAAGAAATCGACAACAAAACCAGCGAAAAAACAACACTTACTATTTTCATCAATACTATAATTAATGGGTAAAGATCTGATAGCTGAGTGATTAACCCAACTATCAAATCTTAATTATTTTATAAAGTACGTTTCACTTCTTCTTCCTCAAAAGCTTCAACGATATCACCAGGTTTCAAGTCAATGAAGTTTTTAATGGTTAATCCACACTCCATATTAGAAACAACTTCCTTAACATCGTCTTTGAAACGTTTTAAACTACCTAACTCGGCTGCTTGACCTTCACCACGAGGGAATTCAACGATACCATCACGGATAATACGTATTTTACTATTTCTACTTAATTTACCATCTAATACGAAACAACCTGCAACAGTTGCTTTGTCAAATTTGTAAACTTCGCGTACTTCGACATTCGCAACAATTTTCTCTTGGATTTTTGGTTCCAACATACCTTCCATCGCGCTCTTAATTTCATCAATTGCGTTATAGATAATGGAGTACATTTTTATTTCAACGCCTTCGGTTTCGGCTAAGCGACTTGCTTGCATACTTGGACGAACGTTAAAACCTACTATGATGGCATCAGATGCTGCAGAAAGTAAAACGTCAGATTCAGAAATTTGTCCTACTCCTTTTAATACAACTCTGATGGCAATTTCCTCAGTTGATAATTTTTGTAAAGAGTCACTCAAAGCTTCAACCGAACCATCCACATCACCTTTAATGATGATGTTTAATTCCTTAAAGTTTCCTAAAGCTAAACGACGACCAATTTCATCTAATGTAATATGTTTTCTAGTTCTTAAACCTTGCTCTCTTAATAATTGAGCACGCTTAGTTGCTAATTCTTTTGCTTCAGATTCGTCGTCATATACTTTGAATTTCTCACCTGCTTGTGGTGCTCCGTTCAAACCTAATATAACAACTGGTGTAGAAGGAGGTGCAACTTCAATACGTTGATTACGCTCATTGAACATTGCTTTCACACGACCATAATGTTGGCCAGATAAAATCAAGTCACCTTGACGTAAGGTTCCGTTTTGAACTAAAATGGTTGCAACATATCCACGACCCTTATCCAATGATGCTTCAATCACACTACCTGTTGCTTCTCTATTTGGATTTGCTTTTAAATCTAAAATTTCAGATTCTAATAACACTTTCTCTAATAAAGAATCAACATTTAAACCTTGTTTAGCAGACAATTCTTGGTTTTGGAATTTACCACCCCAAGCTTCTACTAAAATATTCATTTGTGATAATTGCTCATATATTTTTTGCGGATTCGCTCCGTCTTTATCAATTTTATTAACCGCGAAAATCATTGGTACATTCGCAGCTTGCGAGTGACTAATTGCCTCTTTAGTTTGCGGCATCACTGCATCATCGGCAGCTACAACAATAATGGATATGTCTGTAATTTTTGCACCACGAGCACGCATCGCTGTAAAGGCTTCGTGACCCGGCGTATCCAAAAACGTGATTGCTTTACCGTTTGGTAAAGTTACTTCGTAGGCACCAATATGTTGTGTGATTCCACCTGCCTCACCTGCAACCACATTGGCATTACGGATATAATCCAAAAGTGAAGTTTTACCGTGATCCACGTGACCCATGATGGTAACAATTGGAGGACGTTCTACTAAATTAGCTAAATCATCAGCTTCTTCTTCCTCATCCATTTCTTCCGCTTCTTCTAATCCAACAAATTCAACTTCGAAACCAAATTCAGATGCTACTAATTCAATTACCTCCGCATCTAAACGTTGGTTGATAGATACCATGATACCCAAGTTCATACACTTGCTAATGATGTCTGCAAAACTTACATCCATCAAGCTTGATAATTCACTCACTGTAACAAACTCAGTTACTTGTAATTTGTTGTCTTCTCTTTGTTCGTTATTTTCATTTTCAGCAGCTTCTTCACGACGTTGACGACGATATTTGGATTTCATGCTCTTACCTCTACCACCTTGGCCAGATAATTTAGCTTGTGTTTCCTTAATCTTATCTTGAATTGCTTTTTGATCGATTTCTTTTTGCTCAGCAGTTTGAGGAACATTTCTACCTCTTGCACCACCTTGAACACCTTGACCTGGTCTGTTATTTGGACGATTGCCTTGATAACCTCCACCTTGTTGACCTTGTGGACGATTGCCTTGATAACCTCCACCTTGTTGACCTTGTGGGCGGTTGCCTTGATAACCTCCTCCTTGCTGTCCTCCACCTTGTTGCCCTCCGCCTTGTTGCCCTTGTGGACGATTACCCTGTCCTTGAACTGGGATACGCTTACGCACACGCTTTTCTTCCTGGCTTAATGGCTTAGGTCTTGTATCACTATTAATTGGTAAATCAATTTTTCCTAAAATAACTGGACCCGTTAATTTATCAGCTTGAATATTGGTGATTTCACCATGTACATTTTCAGGAGATATAGAGTGATCAACAGGCGGAGCAGGAGCTGCCTTAGGAGCTACTTCCTTTTTCGCTGTTGCTTTTTTAGTTGCTGCTTTCTCTTTTCCTGCTGCATCAGTTGCAGTTGTTTTTGCTCCAGCTTCAGGCGTTGTCGCAGCTTCGTCCTTTTTAGAAGACTTTTTAGGTCTTGTCGAAGAGTCAATTAATGACAAATCAATTTTATTAACCACTTTTGGTGCTTCCATTTCAGGAGCCTCAACCTTTAAAGGTTTTGGAGCTTCTACTGTTGGATTTGCTATTTCAGCAAACGCATCCACTTTTTTTGTTTCTGGTGCAGCAGCTTTTGGAGCTTCTGCTTTTTTCACTTCGGCAACTGGCGCTTCATCGCCCTTCTTTGCCTTATCGCCACCTGCATTCTTTGGCAATTCAACATGATCTGCTTTATTCCTAGCAACTTTATCACTTTGGAACTCGGCCTGCAAAGCATAGTATTGCTCTTCAGATAATTTAGCTGTTGGCTTAAGGTCGTCTTTAGGAAAACCTTTTTTAGCCAAAAAATCAATGATGGTATCTTGACCAACATTGAATTCTTTAGCAGCTGCTAACAGTCTTGGTAATTTCAATTCTGACATTCTATTGTTTTTTGTCCCTGTTCATTCTTAAGGTGACTTGGGACCAATCACCTGTTACAAATATACTTCTAATTCAAAGGCTATTCACCTTTGTCAAACTCTTCTTGTAAAATTCGACGCACATCTGCAATCGTTTCTTTTTCTAAGTCTGTTCTTCTTTCTAATTCTTCAGCACTTAATTTTAACACACTGCGACCTGTATCACAACCAACGCGCTTAAATTCATCGATAATCCATGGCTCTATTTCATCAATAAATTCATCCATATCAATATCAAATTCCTCTAATACTTCTTCGTCTTCACGGTATACATCTAATTCAAAACCAGTTAATTCTGAAGCTAATTTAATGTTTACACCGCGACGACCAATAGCTAATGAAACCTGGTCAGCTTGTAAATAAACTTCAGCTCTTTTGCGATCATTGTCTATGTTCATGAAGCTAATTTTCGCTGGCGTCAATGAACGTTGAATTAATAATTGCGTATTTGTTGTAAAGTTAATTACATCAATATTTTCATTTTTCAATTCACGAACAATTCCGTGAATACGAGAACCCTTCATACCCACACAAGCACCCACTGGATCGATACGATCATCGAATGATTCCACTGCTACTTTCGCACGCTCACCTGGTTCACGAACAATTTTTTTAATGGTAATTAAACCATCAAAAATTTCAGGAACTTCTATTTCTAATAATTTTGCTAGAAATAATGGACTTGTTCTTGATAAGATAATTACCGGTGAATTATTTTTCATATCCACACGCGCAATAACTGCTCTGATGTTTTCTCCTTTTTTGAAAAAGTCTTGAGGGATTTGTTCAGTTTTAGGAAGAATTAATTCATTGCCTTCCTCATCCAATAACAAAACTTCTTTTTTCCAAACCTGATAAATTTCAGCGTTCATGATTTCGCCAATACGATCAGAATATTTTTTTACTAAAGCATTTTTCTTTAAATCGTTGATACGAGATGCTAATGTTTGCTTTGCAGCTAAAATTGCACGACGACCAAAATCATAAATATTTACTTCTTCTAATAATTCCTCACCAATCTCAAAGTCAGGCTCTATCTTGATTGCGTCAGAATATGAAACTTCTGCCAAAGGGTTATCTACATCATCATCGGGTCTAATTTCACGACGACGGATAATTTCCAAGTCACCTTTTTCGGCGTTTACGATAACGTCAAAATTTTCGTCGCTACCATATTTTTTTCTTAATAAAGTTTTAAATACATCCTCTACCACTTTCATCATGGTTGGACGATCAATACTTTCTGCGTCTTTAAACTCTTGGAACGCTTCAATCAAATTTATACTTGCCATAACATAATTTTTTTTCAAGCTTCTCGCTTGATGATTTGTTAAAATTGAATTTGAACTATTGTTGATTTAATATGCTCGAATGGAATAAGCAATTGTTGCTGGGTTGCTTTTTTACCCTTTCCCTCTGTCCACTCAATCAAAATATCGGATTCTGTCACCGTTGTTAAAGTACCTTCCTTTTTGGTCTCGTCTACCATTTCCACTTCTACTTTACGACCTATATTTTTATTGTATTGTCTTTTTAAAAGTAAAGGCTCATCCACACCAGGCGAAGAAACTTCTAAAGCAAAATCACCTTCTGGGAACCAACCCGCTTCCTCAATAGCCCTATAAAGTTTACGATTAAAGAATATACACTTTTGAATAGGTAAGCCATTGTCGCCATCTAAGTATACTCTAATGATATGGCCAGGTTTTACCTTTATCCAAACCAAAAAGAATTCCGGATCC
>CANETM010000105.1 GCA_947441205.1 Bacteroidota bacterium
ATGATTTACTATTGTTTACCATAGTTCGTCAACCAAGTGTAATGGCAGTCGGCGCAACAGCAGAAACCATCATCGTTGACAGCGCACACATTATTAATTGGCAAATGTCAGGACTACTCATAGGTGGAATTTTATGGGGTGTGATTGGCGATAAAAAAGGGAGATTGAAAGTTTTATTTGGTTCTATATTATTGTATTCAGTTGCCAATATTTTAACCTCCTTTGTCCAAAGCGTTGATCAATATGCCTATTGCAGATTTATTGGCGGCATTGGTCTGGCGGGTGAATTGGGTGCTGGTATTACGCTTGTATCTGAAATGTTACCGAAAAACAAAAGGGGGATTGGAACAAGCATGGTGGCGGGGATAGGTTTATCTGGTGCGGTGTTTGCCTACTTTACTTTTCAATATACTAAAGACTGGAGATTATGTTATCAAATTGGCGGTGTGCTAGGTGTGTTTTTATTATTATTGCGTATTCGAGTTGCCGAGTCATTTATGTTTGAGTCCGCTAAAGTTGCCAATGTTGTTAAAGGAAATTTTTTGCAATTTTTCAGCACTAAAAAAAGATTTTCAAAATATATAAAAGCTATTTTAATTGGATTACCAACCTGGTTTGTAATTGGTGTGTTAGTAAACTATAGTAATAAATTTGCAACTGGTTTATATGGTGATAATTTAATTGATTCAGGTCGTTCAGTTATGTTTGCATATGTAGGCATCGCTATTGGTGATTTGGTAATTGGGTATGTAAGTCAATATTTTAAAAGCAGAAAAAAAGCATTATTGGCATTTTACAGTTTAAATACCATTGCCATGATTTTGTTTTTCTCAACAATCAATAGCAATGATACCCGTATGTATGCTATTTGTGGTTTGCTAGGTTTTAGCACAGGTTATTGGGCAATATTCAATACGATGGCAGCCGAACAATTTGGAACCAATTTAAGAGCAACTGCAGCAACAACCATTCCCAATATGGTGCGAGGTGCACTGCCTTTGATTAATTTTTTATTCCTTGACGTTTTACAAAAGCAGTTAGGCTGGACTATTATTCAAAGTGGCATTTTAACTGGAACGATTGTTATGACTATAACCATAATCGCATTTGTTTATACTGAGGAAACTTATCATAAGGACTTAGATTATTTAGAGCTTGATGAGCCCCTTCCATAAGTATTGCCTTAATATTCATAATGTGTTGGCATAATTTTTAATATTTACGTTTACTATGCGTTTACTATTTATACGTTTTTCATCCATAGGCGACATAGTACTTTCGAGTCCAGCAATACGATGTGCTAAAATGCAAATCCCTGGTGTTGAAATTCATTTTTTAACAAAGTCCTCCATGAAGGATTTAGTGATTGCCAATCCATACATACATAGTGTACATTGTTTAAAAGATACCATTGAAGGAACGGTCGCTCCATTAAAAAAATTACACTTTGATTATATTATTGACTTACATCATAATCAAAGAACCTGGCGTATTAAACGAGCGATGGGTGTGCCGGCTTACTCCTATAACAAGCTAAGTATTCAAAAATGGTTATTGGCACTAACAAAAATTAATTTGCTTCCACCTTCACATGTATGCGAACGATATTTACAAACATTGTTGCCATTAGGGGTAACAAATGACGGAAAAGGGTTGGATTATTTTATACCAACATCTGATTTTTCAGTTGAAAATATTTTACCATCAAATTTTAAGGGCGGCTATACTGCACTGGTTATAGGTGCTTCCTATAAGACCAAAAAAATGCCCATTGAAAAATGGCTAGAATTGGTTGAAAAAATTAAGGGTCTGATGGTGGTGGTGGGAGATAAGGCCGATCATGAAAATGCACAAATGCTGGCAAATGCCTTTCCTGAAAAAGTATTTAATGCTTGTGGAAATTACAGTTTAAATGAGTCTGCATTATTTACTAAAGAATCACAATTGGTGATTTCTCATGATACTGGTTTTTTACATGTTGCAGTCGCTTTTAATAAACCTACTATTACCATTTGGGGTGCTACTAGTCCATTATTACAATTTGAAGCATACTACGCAAAGGATGCTCATACAAAACGAATGAATGCCATTGTTCCCAATTTAAATTGCCAACCCTGCTCCAAACAAGGAGGGCATAAATGCCCAAAGGGACATTTTAATTGCATGCAATTGCAAGACATAGATTCTATTGCAAATTTTGCAAATATAAATCAAGGCTAATTTTATTGTTGAACGAAACTATATTGAAAGTATAAGTATAAAGAAAGCCCCGCAATTGCGAGGCTTTCTTTATAAAGTAAAACGATATTTAATTATAAAGTCTTTAATACATCGTTCATATTTCTTACGGCATCTGCGCTTTTATTGAAAGCTGCTTGTTCGTCTGCAGATAAATCCATTTCAACAATTTTCTCCCATCCGTTTTTGCCAATGACAACAGGTACGCCTAAGCAAATATCGTTTTGACCATACTCGCCATTTAAGCTTACGCAACAAGTAAATAATTTTTTCTCATCACGTACAATACTTTCAACTAAAGCGGCTCCTGCAGCACCTGGTGCATACCAAGCTGATGTGCCTAATAACTTAGTTAAAGTAGCACCACCTACCATGGTATCATTAATGATAGTTTGTTGTTGCTCCTCACTTAAGAATTTAGTTACTGGAATGCTATTCCAGGTTGCATGCTTAATTAAAGGAATCATAGTGGTATCACCATGACCACCAACAACTAAAGCATTTAAATCCGCAGGGCTACATTTTAATGTAGTACTCAATTGATATTTGAAACGGGCACTATCCAATGTGCCTCCCATTCCAATAATTCTATTTTTAGGCAAGCCAGTTGAATTCAATGCTAAGTAAGTCATTGTATCCATTGGGTTACTAATAACAATAATGATTGCATTTGGTGAATGCTTTAAAATGTTTTCACAAACACCTTTAACAATACCTGCATTGGTACCAATTAGTTCTTCGCGGGTCATACCTGGTTTGCGAGGTAAACCTGAAGTGATAACCACAACATCGGAGTTTGCAGTTTTTGAATAATCATTTGTGCTACCAGTAATGATGGTGTCAAAGCCCAATAATGCTGCTGTTTGCATCATATCTTGTGCTTTACCTTCAGCAAATCCTTCTTTAATGTCTAATAAAACTAATTCACTAGCCAATTCTTTTCGAGCGATATTGTCAGCACATGTTGCGCCTACTGCACCTGCTCCAACTACTGTAATTTTCATATCAATGTATTTTTAAATAAAAGGTGTTTTTTAACGGGGCAAAGTTAAGGAATTACTTAATGGCCTTTGTTATTTTAATTAGTTCATCTGGTTCTACACCTTGCTCCCAAACCTTAACAAAGTTTCCCTTTTCGTATAGGGCTACAAATGGGGTCATTTTAGGTCTAAAAAAGGAAGGAATGGTAAATCCGCCATCACGACCAATGACTACATTTGGCTGTCCAGCTAAGTTGTATTTTGCAGCAAATTTCTTAATTAAATCCATGTCACGGTAACTATCCCATATAAACAATACGTTCTTGAATTTATCTGCGTTCTTGTTAAATTCATCACCCGCGTGTTCGCAATGCGAACAATCAGGACTAAAAATAATAATTAAAGTGTATTTGTATTTAGTCGGTAAATCCTTGTTGCTTATTTCCTTTCCGTCGATAGTTGTTAAACTAAAAGTTGGCATACGCTTATCAATGATATACGGTGCGCTTTGATCAACAGTTGTTGCTGCATTAGCAGTTGTTGCTGCATTTGAGGGTTGAGTTTGAGCGCCAACAGAAGTTGATAACAATATGCTCATCAATCCCATTAATCCAAGTAAAGCCTTTTTCATATTTTTTAGGTTTATGTTTTTTAATTGATTTTGTCTTCTAACATTCTTTGTGTTTTTGCGTCTTGTAAGAATTCGGAAGCAAAAATAAAATTATTTAATAAATCATTCTTACAGTATATAATATCTTTTTTGCTGCCTTCCCACTCTTTGTGTCCTTGGTGCAGATATAAAATATAATCACCAATTTCCATTACACTATTCATATCGTGTGTTACAACTATCGTAGTTATATTATTTTCAATAGTTAGTTCATGAATCAATTTATCAATGACCATTGAAGTTTGAGGGTCAAGACCTGAATTAGGCTCGTCGCAAAAAAGATACTTTGGGTTTAATATTAAGGCGCGCGCTATACCTACTCTTTTTTTCATCCCTCCGCTAATTTCGGCAGGAAATTTATCATTCACACCTTCTAAATTTACCCTAGCTAAAATTTTATTTACTTTTTCTAATTTCTCGGCTTCTGAAAAGTCAGTAAACATGTCTAAAGGAAACCTTACGTTTTCTAAAACAGTCATAGAATCAAATAAAGCATTGCCCTGAAATAACATTCCTATATTATTTCTTAATTCTTTTCTTTCTTCTTTACTCATTCCGTCAAGCTCAACACCATCAAAAAATATATGCCCCTTGTCTGATTTAATTAAATCAACTATACACTTTGTCAATACTGTTTTGCCACTTCCACTTGCACCTATAATTAAATTGCACATACCAGGTTTGAATTTGGCAGAAATGTCCTCTAAGACAACTTTGTCATCAAACTTTTTACTGATATGTTGAATCTCAATCATATTTATTTGTTTAGTGGAATTTGAAGCAAAAGTAAGTCTTCAAACTCATCACGACGACTTATTAATTTTGCGGTTCCATTTTCAAATAATACCTGCGCTGGTTTATACCTTGCATTATAGTTGCTTGACATTTCATAGCCATATGCACCAGCGTTATAAAAAACTAAAAAATCACCTTCCTTAATAGTTGGTATTTCACGGTCCCATGCAAAAGTATCTGTTTCGCAAATGTTGCCTACCACCGCATAAGGTTGTTTAACACCATTTGGTTTACTGATATTGTCGATATAATGATAGGCGTCATAAAACATAGGCCTAATTAAATGATTTAAACCTGTATTAATACCTGCAAATTCAATATCGCCTGACTTTTTCAAAACATTTACTTGTGCAATAAAATAACCACTCTCACTTACCATATATTTTCCTGGTTCAAACCAAGCAATTAATTGTCGGCCATATTTTTTTGACAATTTTAATATTGCTTTATCTACTTCAGCGCCTAACAAAGCAATATCAGTTCCTTTTTCATCCGGTTGATAAGGCACTTTAAAACCGCCCCCAAAATCTAATACGTTTACAGTAGGGAAATGCTCCAATAAAGCATCAAATACGTCGGCTGATTTTATAAATACATCAACGTCTTTAATTTCACTTCCTGTATGAATATGTAAAGTGGCAATATTGATATTATATTTTACTTGAATCGCTTTTAATTCATCTAGCTGTGTTACCGGTATCCCAAACTTACTCTTGTCATGACCAGTTGATATTTTTAAATTACCACCTGCCATAATATTTGGACGCACACGAACACCAACGGGGTAGGTAGCTCCAAATTTCATTCCAAATTTTTCTAAATTTGATAAGCTATCTATATTAACATGAATACCCAAGCTAACAGCTTCTGCAATTTCATCAATGCTTACACTATTACTTGTATATAAAATATTTTGTGGTGCAAATCCAACATGCAATGCCAATTTTGCTTCATTGATGGAGCTGCAATCAATATTACAACCAGCTCGCTTTACAACATCCAAAATGTGAATATTAGTAAGAGCTTTACAAGCGTAAAAAAATCTTGTATTTGAAGCAGAAAAATGCGACAATAAATTTTGATATTGACTAACAATTTTTTCAGCATGGTACACATACAATGGAGTACCATATTCATTTGCAGCTGTCTTTAATTGATCGTATGATAGGCTTGACTTCATAATACGAAGATACAATTAGAACTAGGTTCATTTATTATATCAACAATATAATTTTAGAAAAAAAGGATGAACGAGAATACTACTAAGTGTTCTTAGGGAAGATTTTCTTAATCATCAGATGCGTTCGCATCTTCTTCTTCTTCTTCAGCCAAGTTAGGCGTCTCCTCATCGGCACGTTCCTCGGCAGCATCCTCAGACACTTGCTCGTAAACA
>CANETM010000106.1 GCA_947441205.1 Bacteroidota bacterium
CACCTGAAGGAAAAAAGAAAAAAGCAATCGATGCTTTTATTTACCGATTAGAAATGTGTACACTTTGCAATTTATGTATTGTTGCTTGCCCTAGTGATGCTATTAAAATGGTTCCGAATTTCGAACACAGTGTTTTTGACAGAAGTAAACTAACTAAAATATTAAATAAACCGGGATCTAAAATAAAGGAGGGAATCGAATAATGAATATTTCATCAATCCTATTTTACGCCATCTCTGCTTTCATATTAGGCGCAGGGATCTTAGCTGTCACCTCGGTTAAAATATTTCGTGCAGCTATTTGGTTGTTGTTTTCATTAGTGGGAATAGCGGCTTTATACTTTTGGATGCAGGTAGAATTTATTGCTGCTATTCAAATTGTAGTATATGTAGGTGGCATTGTTGTGCTCATCATTTTTTCTATTTTCTTAACACAGAATTCTGGAAAAGAAATGAAAAGTACCCCAAACGGCAAAAAGATATTTTCAGCATTAGCAGCTTTATTTGGAACAGCATTTATACATAATTTAATCGTCCACTACGATGGATTCGCGTTTAATTCTGCCGAGCCATTCAACCCAAGTGTAGATGAGATTGGAACTCAAATGTTAAGCACCACATCACATGGATTTATCCTGCCGTTTGAAGTGGTAAGTATGTTATTGTTGGCAGCCATGATTGGTTGTATTGTAATTGCCATGCGCCCGGCTCAATCAAATAGCGAAACAACTACATAAAAAAAAGGAACTCATAAAATAAGATAAACAAGAAGTAAAGAAAAAATTTATATGCAAGAAATACCATTAACCCAGATACTATTTGTAAGCACTGCCTTATTTTTCATAGGCATGTATGGTTTATTTACAAGACGTAATTTAATTACGATGTTAATGTCTATTGAATTAATGTTAAATAGTGTGAATATTAATTTCGTAGCATTCAATAAATATTTATTCCCTAATAATTTAGACGGATTATTTTTTACCTTATTCATCATCACTATTGCAGCTGCCGAAGCTGCAGTAGCCATTGCCATTATTATTAATTTATATCGCAGCCATAATTCGATTGATGTGGACGATGCAACTGAAATGAAATATTAATGAAATCGCATAAACACTATCGTACACAATACGCTAATTAATACTTTACATGATGTCAAACTACTTTTATATACTTTGGATTCCCTTATTACCCCTTATCAGCTTTGTGATTTTGGGTTTATTTGGTCGTAAATATTTATCTGGCATATCGGGACTGATAGGCACTGCAAGTTTATTGACGTCAACCCTACTTTCCTTTGTTGCTGCGAAGCAATACTTTTTTGTAGACGGAAAAGTAAATGGTGTATTTCAAAAAATTGTAGCATTTAAATTTACATGGCTTGAATTTTCACCCGGCTTATCTATTGACTTAGGTATGATTATAGACCCTATATCAGTCATGATGCTTGTTGTTGTCACGGCTGTATCCTTAATGGTGCATGTTTTTAGTTTAGGTTATATGAAAGGCGAAGAACGTTATGCAACCTACTATGCTTTCCTATCCCTTTTCACTTTCTCCATGTTAGGTTTAATTTTATCTTCTAATATTTTCCAAGTTTACATGTTTTGGGAATTAGTGGGGGCATCTAGCTTTTTATTAATTAGCTATTACTTCAACAAACCGGCTGCTGTGGCAGCAAGTAAAAAAGCATTTATTGTTACTCGCTTTGCCGACCTTGGTTTTTTAATTGGCATATTAATTTTAGGATATTACGGAGGCACGTTAGATATTGGATTATTAATTGAAAGATTCACCTCTGCAAGCTCAACACAATTTATTAGCATTACCAATGCAAGCTTTTTAGGAGCTAGTATGCTTACCTGGGGCTTAACCTTATTATTTATGGGTGGTGCTGGTAAATCAGCTATGTTCCCATTGCATGTTTGGTTACCCGATGCAATGGAAGGACCTACACCCGTTTCTGCATTAATCCATGCGGCAACTATGGTAGTGGCAGGCGTTTATTTAGTAGCAAGAATGTTCCCAGTTTTTTCCATGGATGAAACTGCATTAAATATTGTTACTTATGTAGGTGCCGCCTCGGCTTTATTTGCTGCAGTTATTGCTTGTACACAAACTGATATTAAACGCGTATTGGCTTATTCCACCATGTCGCAAATTGGATACATGATGTTTGCGTTGGGTATTTCAAAAAATGGAGGTGAAGCAGGTTTGGGCTATATGGCTTCTATGTTCCATTTATTTACACATGCCTTCTTTAAAAGTTTATTATTCTTAGGAGCTGGCTCTGTAATACATATGGTACATAGTAATGAAATGAAGGATATGGGTGGTTTAAGAAAATTAATGCCGGTTACACATATTGCTTTTTTAATTGCATGTTTAGCCATTGCAGGTATTCCTCCTTTTGCTGGGTTCTTTAGTAAGGAAGAAATTTTAACTGCCGCATTCCATGAAAATAAAATTATTTATGGCATTGCCTTATTCACTGCTGCATTGACTAGTTTTTATATGTTCCGTTTATACTTTAATATATTCTGGAGCAAGGAAGCAACCACAGCTAATCACGCACATAATGCGCACGGACATGATAATCATGATGCACATGATCATCATGGTGAGGGTCCTTGGGTAATGAAGTTGCCTTTAATCATTTTAGCTGCTTGTGCAATTGGTGTAGGTTTTATACCTTTCTCAAATTTAGTTACATCGGACGGTAAAGCTTTAGAAACACATATTGATATTGCATTTTCGATTGCACCAGTAGCATTGTCGGTATTAGCTATTTTACTAGCTGCTAGTTTCTATAAAAATCAAAATGAAAAGTCCGACAAAATAGCGAGTGCCTTTGGCGGCTTTTATACCGCTGCGCATAAAAAGTTTTATGTTGATGAGGTTTATATATTCATGACGAAAAAAATAATATTCCCTTTCATTGGACAACCTATTGCTTGGGCAGATAGAAATATTGTCGACGGTTTTATGTTATTATTAGCAAAAATAACACTAAAAATTTCGGAACAAATTAAAGGTCTTCAATCCGGAAAGGTTCAAAACTATGCTATGTATTTTTTTGGTGGCATCGTTGCTCTTTCTATCCTATTTATCTATATCTGGAAATAAAAATTAAATCAATAGTATACCCTAACGATATATAACATTATGAACTTAACATTACTTATAATAATCCCTTTCATCACAGCATTACTTATTCTGATGGTAAAAGGTCTGCAACAAATTAGAGTCGTAGGTTTAACAGGAGCTGTTGCACAATTGGGCCTTACTGGATGGTTGTTAAATTCATTTCTTGCGGAAAGAGCTGCTGGAAATAATGCAGCCTATTTATTTGAGTCTAATCAAACCTGGTTCAAAGCATTAAATATTAATTATCATATCGGTATTGATGGTATTGCTTTAGCAATGATATTGTTAACTTCTGTGATTGTGGTAGCAGGTATTTTAGTTTCTTGGACAATGGATAAACTAAGTAAGGAATACTTTTTCTTATTGGTTTTATTGAGTATGGGTGCTTATGGTTTCTTCATCTCCTTAGATTTATTCACTTTATTCTTTTTCTTAGAAGTAGCGGTGATTCCTAAGTTTTTATTGATAGGAATATGGGGAAGTGGTGACAAAACAAAGAGTGCTATGAAATTAGCCTTAATGTTAATGGCAGGTTCTGCACTCGTAATGGTGGGGTTATTTGGCGTTTATTACAATACAAATACTTTTGATATTGTTCAAATTACACAGCTAGGTATTCCAGTGGGCGTTCAAAAATTCTTCTTCCCATTTGCCTTTCTTGGCTTTGGTGTGTTTGCGGCATTATTCCCTTTTCATACCTGGGTACCTGATGGTCACGCATCAGCACCTACTGCTGCAAGTATGTTCCTAGCTGGCATCTCAATGAAACTGGGCGGTTACGGATGTTTACGCATTGCCGCTTTAATGCCTGATGCAGCTCAAACCTATTCTTGGATCATAATTTTATTAGCTACTATAGCTATTATTTATGGCGCATTCGCCACCATGATGCAAACTGATTTAAAATATATTAATGCCTATTCTAGTATTAGTCACTGCGGATTTGTGATTTTAGGAATTGGCATGTTGAATAAAACCTCAATTAATGGTGCAGTGATTCAAATGGTATCACATGGTTTAATGACAGCCCTTTTCTTTGCAGCTATTGGTATGATATATAGCAGAACACACACACGTATAGTGGCACAATTAGGCGGCTTATTAAAAGCAATGCCATTTATTAGTACCGTATTTGTAATTGCAGGTTTATGTTCATTAGGATTACCTGGATTTAGTGGATTTGTTGCTGAAATGACCGTATTTATGGGCTCTTGGCAAAATCCAAACGGAGCTTATCGTTTAGCCACCATATTATCCGGCGCTTCCATAGTAGTTACAGCTGTTTATATTTTACGTGCAACCGGTCGTGCTATCATGGGACCCATTAGCACCGAACATGCAGTATTAAATGATGCTACTTGGAATGAAAAATTAGCAGCCGTTTTATTAATAGCAGGAATTTTGGTGATTGGGTTAGCACCCTTTTTAATTAACCATTTAATAATGCCTAGCACGGATGCAATTATGTTGCAAATGGGCAAAGTAATAGTTACAAAATAGAATCTTTGAACAATGAATTATAATATATTAATACAATTAAGACAGGAGTTGGCACTAGCCATACTCATCTTTATATTGCTCTTTATTAAATTGGGTAAAGACAGAAGTAATGAAAGCATCTTAAACTTTATAAATATTGCATTACTTTTAAATTTAGGCGCTGGCTTCTTAAGCCATGAAACGGGTGAATTATTCAATGGTATGTTTAATACCAACGCTTTAATTGTATTTGAAAAGAATTTATTAAACCTAGCTTTATTAATTATTTCCATGCAATCCTATTCATGGTTAAAAGAAAATAAAAATCTTATCGAGTTTTACATACTTACATTTACTTCCTTGTTAGGTATGTTCTTTATGATATCAAGTGGCAATTTATTAATGTTCTATTTAGGATTAGAGATGTCAACCATACCATTAGCAGCAGCAGCTAATTTTGATTTAACTAAACGTAAATCATCAGAAGCAGCTATGAAATTAATTTTATCTTCAGCATTTTCTTCAGCCATATTATTGTTAGGTATCTCATTCTTATATGGCACAACTGGAACCTTAACATTCTCTATTTTAACAGCACATATTAATGGCAATCCATTACAATTGTTTGCTTTCATTTTATTAATCTCTGGATTTGCTTTCAAAATTTCTGCAGTTCCGTTTCACTTATGGACTGCCGACGTTTATGAAGGATCACCAGTAGCGGTTACAGCCTTCTTATCCGTTATTTCAAAAGCTGCGGTTTTATTTACTTTAGTGAATTTATTATACAAAGTATTTACACCCATTGCAGACACTTGGTATTTAGTGCTTGTAGCTTTAGCAGCAGCCACTATTTTAATTGGTAATTTATTTGCCCTACGTCAGGATAATTTCAAACGCTTCTTAGCCTACTCTTCTATCGCTCAAGTTGGATTTATATTAATTGGTATTTCAGGAAGTTCACAAGCAGGTTCAGCCTCCTTGATTTACTTTATTTTAATATATATTTTCTCTAACCTAGCTGCATTTGGTGTTATATCAGTAGTAAGCACCTTAACGGGAAAAGAAAATATTTCCGACTTTAAAGGTTTTTATAAAACCAACCCAATGTTATCATGGGTATTAACAATTGCCTTATTCTCATTAGCAGGGGTTCCTCCTACTGCTGGATTTTTTGGCAAATTGTTTTTAATGATGGCGGGAGCTGCTAAAGGCAATTATGGTATCATTATTTTTGCAGCCTTAAATATGGTAGTTTCATTTTACTATTATTTAAAAGTAGTAAAAGCAATTTTCATGGATGAGAACAACGCTCCTATAGAAAAACTAGAAGTGCCAACGGTTTCAAAAATCGCCATGTATATATGTGTGGCAGGGGTGATTGTAACAGGACTTGCAAGTA
>CANETM010000107.1 GCA_947441205.1 Bacteroidota bacterium
CAGCTTGGGATCCATTGCCAATGGGTGATGGTCAAAAATTAAGTTTGCGTGTTCAAAGTAATGGTAAGGCATTCCGATCTATTAATGCTTCCTTTACAGAACCATGGTTTGGTGGCATAAAAAGAAACTCTTTAACACTAAGTATTTTTAATACTAAGTATGGTCAAACTATTGATCCTTTAACAGGTATGTATAATGTTGATGCTGCAAACAATCAGTATATATCAACCACAGGTGCGACCGTTACTTTTGGAAAACAATTAACTTGGCCGGATGACTATTTCTCATTTAGTTATGGTTTAAACTATACGCGTTATACTTTAAAAAACTATCCTATTGATCCGTTTAATTTACCCAACTTTGATAATGGTAACGTTAATAATTTCAACATTAGGTTAGCATTACAAAGGACTTCAGTCGATCAGCCTTTATTCCCACGTACGGGTTCAACTTTTTTATTGAGTGGTCAAATTACGCCTCCTTATTCTTTACTTGATCCTTCAGTGAATACAGGATCCAATAAATTTGAATTATTAGAATACCACAAATGGCGATTCAATGGTGAATGGTTTATTCCTTTAGGTAAGCCAGCGGGCGAAGAGCGTAATAAGCAATTTGTTATGCGTTTTGCTGCAAAATTTGGATTCTTGGGTAGGTTCAATACCGATTTAAGTATTTCACCTTTTGAAAGATTCCAAGTAGGAGATGCAGGATTAAGTAATCAGTTTGCTTTATTGGGATTTGATATTATTGCGCAAAGAGGATATCCTGTTTATGAATCCTCTAATCCTAAAATAAATCCTGATCAACAGTCTTCAAGACAAAAATTTACTATGTTTAATAAGTACGCAATGGAAATCAGATATCCATTAAGCTTAGCGGCAAGTAGTACAATTTATGCACTTGGATTTTTTGAAGCAGCCAATGGATGGTATAGTATGAAGGACTACAATCCATTTGAATTGCGTCGTTCGGTGGGTATTGGTATGCGTTTTTTCCTACCCATGTTTGGTTTGCTAGGATTTGATTATGGTATTGGTATTGACAGGTTAAATAGTAACAATAGCTTAAAGGATGCGGGTAGATTTACATTCATGTTAGGATTTGAACCTGAATAGATAACGTCTAAAATTCATTTTATGAAAACTAATAAACATGTTGGCTTAGTTGTATTTATGTTGTTTTTTTGTTTTGTTGCCAGTGCACAAACAAAATATGCAGTGATCAATACAAAGTATATTTTAGAAAGAATTCCTGAATATAAGGAAGCGGATAAAAAATTAAAGGAATTTGGAGATCAATGGCAAAATGAAATTGATGAAAAGCAAATGGTGCTTGATAAAATGTACAAAAACTATGAGGCTGAGCAGTTTATGCTTTCCGAGGACCTAAGAAAAAAGCGCGAAGACGAACTGTTTTTTAAGGAAAAAGAGCTTAGGGATTTACAAAAAAAGCGATTTGGCTATGAGGGGGACTTATTTAAAGAACGCCAAAAATTGGTAAAACCCATCCAGGACAAAGTGTATAATGCCGTTCAAAAAATGGCTGTAGCACGTTCTTATGACTTCATTTTGGATAAAAGTGAAGGAATAACCATTATATTTGCAGACCCTAAATTGGATAAAAGCGATGACATTTTAAAACAATTAGGTATCAATAATTAATACACAAACACAAAAAATAGAATATGAAAAAAGGTTTTTTATTTGCAGCAATATTAGCAGTTGCAATTTTATTTACAAACAATTCGTCTGCACAGTCTGCAGTTAAAATTGGTTATTTCGATGAGCAAAGCGTTATCGGTTTGTTCCCAGGTATTCAGGAAAAATTAGATACTTTATTGCAATCTTATGCAAAGGATTCATTACAAGAAGAGTATAATTATACTTTAAAGGATTTTCAAGTAAAAGATAGTATCTACAAAAGGGACTCAGTTGATTTGTCAAAAAGACCAAAGGCTTTAGAATTAGCTACTACCGATCTTAATCGTTTAAAGTATAAGTTAATCAACTGGCAACAATACCAACAAGAGTCAATGCAACAAAAACAAGAGCAAGTTTTATTGCCTTACAGACAAAAAATTTATGCAGCTTTAACTGAAGTTATTGCTGAAAATAAATATACTTGGGTATTGAATGCATCAGCTTTATCTGTTTATTATCAACCATCTATTGCTGATAATATTTCAATAAGAGTTGCTATGAAGATGAAGCTTCCTTTACCAAGAGAAATTGAAGAAGCATTCCGTGTAGCAACAGGTGGCGCTCCAGCTAAAGCAGCTTCTGCACCAGCAGCTACTAAAGCACCTGCTAAGAAAGGATAGTTTTTAAAAAATATATTTGATAAGAACCTCGTTGTTATGCAACGAGGTTCTTAGTTTTACACCAACAATAAATTATATGGCTGCTCCCATTGGTGTTTTTGATAGTGGTTATGGTGGTTTAACCATTTTAAAGGAATTGAAAAAACAATTGCCTGAATATGATTATTTATATTTAGGTGACAATGCGCGCGCGCCTTATGGAACCCGTTCTTTTGAAACGGTATATGAATATACTTTGGAAGCCGTTAAATGGTTTTTTGACAATGGATGCAAGTTGGTGATTTTAGCATGCAACACTGCATCCGCAAAAGCACTTCGTAATATTCAACAATTGGATCTTCCCAATATGGCACCTGATAACAGGGTATTGGGTGTTATTCGTCCTTCCTCGGAAGTACTTGGTAATTATTCAACCTCAGGACATGTAGGCATCATGGCTACCACGGGCACTGTTCAAAGTGACAGTTATATTATTGAAATGGCTAAGTTTTTTCCAGACATCAAAGTACATCAACAGGCATGCCCAATGTGGGTGCCGCTTATTGAAAACGGAGAGTATAATCATGCCGGTGCCGATTATTTTGTGAAAGCATACTTAGACCAACTTTTTAGCCAGTCTAAGGATATAGACTGCATTTTGCTTGCTTGCACTCATTATCCATTGCTGGAGCCAAAAATCAAGGCCTATTTGCCCGAAGGCGTCAAACTAGTGTCACAGGCTAATATTGTAGCCGAAAGTTTGGCCAAATACTTACAAAATCACCCTGAAATTGATCAAAACTGCTCTAAAAAGGGTCATATTCAGTTTTTTACAACGGACAACCCTCAGACCTTTGAAAAACAGGCTAGTTTGTTTTTTGGACAAAAAATTGAAGCAAAACACACAGATTTAGTATAAGATTTCAAAAAAAACCCTATTTTTGCCGTCCTTTCACAGGTAGTGGTATGGTGACTGCTATTAGAAACGGATTTTGAACAAAAAGTATAAAACAAAGGGCATATAGGAATACTCCTACCAACCCGAAAAAAAAAGTAATATGAAACGTACATTTCAACCTCATAAACGTCGTCGTAAATCTGTTCATGGATTCCGTAAGCGTATGGAATCAGCTAATGGTCGTAAAGTATTAGCTAGTCGCCGTAAGAAAGGACGCAAGAAACTAACTGTATCTAGCGAGAAAGGATTAAAATAATTTAACCTTAATCAATAGAAACTTATAATTTTAAAGTCCTCTTCCTTTTGGGAGAGGACTTTTTTAATTTGCACCCATATTTGTAGATCCAATTATTTAACTACTTTGTCAAAAATATATTCATATAAAAAGTCAGACAAACTAAAAAGTAGAAAGCAAACCCAGTTTTTGTTTGCAAAAGGGCAGTCGATGAATGCTTTTCCTATTAAGCTTATTTATACCATTGAATCCGCTGATACATTAAGTAACTTATTGCCTAACCCGCCTTTTAATATTTTAGCAATCAAAGAACAAGGTCAACTACAGGCAGGAGTGGGTGCGCCAAGCAGAACTTTTCGAAAAGCAGTTATGCGCAATAGGGTTAAAAGATTGTTGCGTGAAGGATATCGATTAGAGAAGCCTGCATTCCTTGACAGTAATACATTACAGGGCTATAGGGTAAACATATTTTTTTTGTACACCGACGCCAATGTACTTTCACAAAAAGAGATTCAAGAAAAAATAAAACAATTATTAGCAAGACTTTCTGAAAAGCTAAATCAATTAAGAAATACTAAAGGTGATGGTAAAACGAATTCTTTAGAAAAAAATTAAAATTGATTTTAAATTCAAATAAACGAAATCGAAATTCAAATAAATGAAATCGAAATTCAATTAAACGAAATCGAAATTCAAATTAGTTACTTTATAAATGAGCGGCCTTAAAAAAATAATAGCATTTCCCTTTTTAATATTGATACGTTTTTATCAATATGTACTATCTCCTTATTTGGGAGGAAGCAAATGTAGGTATACTCCGTCTTGTTCTCAATACACGCTGGATGCTATTCAAAAGTATGGTCCAATTAAAGGAATATATTTAGGAGCTAAACGTTTAAGTAAATGTCATCCCGGAGGCGGGCATGGTTACGATCCAGTTCCTTAAATTTTCTGTTTCATTATTAAAGCAAAAAACCGCCCCTTTAAAGAGACGGTTTTGAATAGGATGTATTGCTTTTATTTATGAGTAGCAATTATCAATAATAGGAAATACTATTTTGCTGCGCCAAATCTTTCAGCTACAACATTCCAATTTACTACATTCCAAAATGCAGCTAAATAGTCAGCACGACGGTTTTGGTATTTTAAGTAGTAAGCGTGCTCCCACACATCAGCTCCTAATAATGGAGTACCTTTTACATCAGCAACATCCATTAAAGGGTTGTCTTGGTTTGGTGTTGAGCTTACTTCTAATTTACCATCTTTAACAATTAACCAAGCCCAGCCACTACCAAAACGAGTCATACCTGCTGCAGCAAACTTTTCTTTGAAAGCATCAAAGCTTCCAAAAGCAGCAGTGATTGCTTCAGCTAATGCTCCAGTTGGCGTACCACCTGCATTAGGTGCTAAACTTGCCCAAAAAAAGCTATGGTTCCAATGACCACCACCATTGTTTCTTACCGCAGGGCTAATGCTACCTGCAACAGCTACTAATTCCTCAATGCTTTTACCTTCATTTGGTGTACCAGCAACTGCTTTGTTTAAATTGTCAACATATGCTTGATGGTGTTTGCCATGGTGAATTTGCATAGTTAAAGTATCAAAATGAGGTTCTAAAGCTTCGTGTGCGTATGGTAACGCAGGTAAAGTAAATGACATATTTTTTTATTTAATTGTTTCTTGAATGAGGGTCAAAATTACATCGCTTTCCCCTGATTTAAATGAAGTACAAGCTTTTTTTTCTTATTTAGAAAGTAAATGCTGTTTGACTAATGGAATAAATACCTAATTCCAAAGTGCTATATGTTGATTTATGATAAATGGGGTAAACAAAAAAGATAAAATCAGCATTTCGTAGCCGACTTCGGTTCCTGCCGCGGAGGCCTAGAGATGCTGAATTTATCCTTTGAAGCTATCTCTTGGCTTTAAAAAAAGCCTGCATTAGCGATGCGCATTCTTCTTGCAGAACGCCGCCCACCAAAGTTGTGGAAGGGTGAAAAGGATTTTTTTCTGTTACGCGACGGTAACTATTTTTTTCATCGAAGGCACCAAATACAATGTGACCAATTTTATTCCAATACAGTGCGCCAGCACACATTAAACAGGGCTCAACGGTAACATATAAAGTGGCATCAGGTAAATATTTAGATTGTAAACTTTCACAGGCACTCGTGATGGCTAAAATTTCAGCGTGTGCAGTAACGTCCTTTAATAGTTGTACTTGATTATATGCCTTTGCTACTATTTTTCCATGCATTACAATCACTGCACCTACAGGCACTTCATCAACGTCAAAGGCCCTCTGAGCTTGTACGAGGGCCTGACGCATAAATTGTTCATGATTATTTTCCAAGCGAAATTTTATTTTGTGCTATCATCGACAGAATGTATTTTTTGTATACATAACTGATAGCAATTGTATCCTAATATTATAATTTTTGAATCTTAATATTTCTGAAAGCTACTAAATCGCCATGGTCTTGTAAAGCAATATGTCCTGAAAATACTTTTCCAAAATCAGGAGACTCACC
>CANETM010000108.1 GCA_947441205.1 Bacteroidota bacterium
GGATTAGAACATGGTCTAATAGTTTCAACCACAGAAAGCATAGCAAAATGGCAAACAACTGGTGTATTGGTGAATGCAGACCGCAGTTGGGATGGTGTTTATAATACTACTATAATATCAGGAAGTCCTGCAGTAAATTATATTGCATCGCTCGGTCCAAATTGGTATTTGCCTAGCCTTGACGAACTAATATTATTGCATGGCAGTCGCTTCGAAGTAAACAAAGCACTGTTTACCAATAATCAAACTTTATTATCCTTGTCTTTGTATTATTGGAGTAGTACAGAATATTCTTCTTCCGAGGCATTGTCTTACGATTTTTTGACTGGTTATACCGATGTTTCTGGTAAGACCTTAAATTATGGTGTTCGTGGTGTTAAATCATTTTAGAAAATTCGCAGTCATATAAAATTAATAACAATACATAGAAGATGTTACTAAAATACCGAACCGCTAACAGCACCTTCAAAAAATTGGCGGTTCAGTGCTTCGTATGAAAGTTTTGTGGTTCAACAAACATTCGTTCTTCGTATGAACATTTGTGGTAAAAATCGCCAACTTCTTGTAGCTGCAAACCGTTATAGGTCATTAAAACAATAAATTCACCAAGTACAACAATAAAAATTAATAAAAAACTATGAAAATTCTTTTAACAGGCGCAACAGGTTTTTTAGGTTATCGAACGTTAGAGAAATTGGTTATGTTAAATTATGTTAGTTCTATTATTGCAACTGGGAGAACACTATTACCTTATCGAAAAATTAATAATTCAAAGATTGTTTATGAATTTGGAAGCTTGGAAGACAATGTTTTTGTTGAAAAACTGGTGACTGGAGTAGACATAATAATAAATACAGCTTCTCTATCCTCACCCTGGGGAAATCCTTCTGATTTCAAAAAAGCAAATATTGATACTCAATCCAATTTAATTCAGGCAGCTAAAAAATATGGAGTAAAGAAGTTTATTTATATCTCTTCACCCAGCGTTTATTTCAATGGCAAAAATCGAAATGCAGTTAAAGAATCAGATCCTCTGCCTGCTACATTCGTAAATGAGTACGCGAAAACTAAAAGACAAGCTGAAATATTATTAGAAAATAGTCAACTACCTTATGTGATATTAAGACCTAGAGCATTGATTGGAAGAGGAGATTCAGTGATTATGCCAAGACTAATCCGAGCATTTGACGAAGGTAAACTTCGTATCATCGGGAGAGGGATCAATGTGGTTGATTTAACATCTGTAGATAATGTGGTTGAAGCCATCCACTTGTCAATTCATGCTAAGGATGATGCTGTCAATCAAATTTATAACATTACAAATGATGAACCAACAGTGCTATGGAAAAGTATTCAAGACGTTTTAAGTGCTTTGAATAAATCATTGAATCAAAAAAAAATCCCTTATTATATTGTTTTTAGCTATGCCAAATTGGTTGAGCTAAAGGCGCGAATATTGAAAAAAAATGAACCTACTTTAACAGCCTATGGAGTAGGGACCCTAGCCTTATCATTTACTTTGGATATTACAAAAGCAAAAACCTTGCTTGGGTATCGTCCAGTAATATCAACCAAAGAGGCTATTGATGAATTTGTAAAATGGTACTCTTCTGATGAAAATTTGTAACTTGTATTTAAACTATGCTGGTTTTTGTCTGGCAAAAGAAAAGCATTCCATCAAGGATGGAGCTAATAAAATGATCAAGTACCATGCGCTGTTCGGTCTTATACAACATCCCGAAAAAGGTTACATCCTTTTTGATACGGGCTATACTTACAGATTTTTTGATGCAACACGCAAATTTCCTAGTAAGATATATGCATTAATAACCAAGGTAAGCATAAATAAACAAGATGAAATCAAAAATCAAATGATAAGAAATGGCATTCGTCCAGAAGAAATAAATCATATTCTTCTTTCCCATTTCCATGCAGACCATACTGGTGGTCTAATCGATTTTCCAAATGCAAAAATCTACTGTACAAAAAAAGCATGGATGCATACGCAAGGTTTGAGTCAATTATTTAGCTTTTCAAAAGGTGTGTTAAAAAAACAACATCCTGAAAACATGGCTGATCGAATCCAATTTATTGAAGTTATTTCTAGTAAAACAACCCATCCAATATTAGGAGTTGAATATGATATTTTTAATGATCAAAGCATTCTGGCATACGACTTACCAGGACATGCGGCAGGTCAATTCGGCATAAGACTCAAAACCAACAAAAAAAATTATTTTTTAATTGCTGATGCTTGTTGGCTTAGCGCATCCTATAGAAACAATATCTACCCACATCCGATTGTCAAGTTGTTTTTCCATTCGTGGAAAGATTTTAAACAAACATTGTCCAAATTGAACAAATTCCATCGACTTCATCCTGAAGAATTGATTGTTCCTACACACTGCAAACAAACGACAGACCCATTAATCAACGAAAATATATCTTGGAATGAACTTTAAGATTGCTATCCTTTATCATTTTTGTTTGGTGCGATTCAATCGTATGAGGTTTCATTTTGACAAAACCAAATGGCACCAATATTATTGGAAATCATTTGTAAAAACCTTAAATCAATCACCCTATTATCAACAAATTGCTCCACAACATCTTGAGGATTTAAGTTTCATGCAAAAGATACAAAAGCAAGAATTCATGGAAAACTTTGACAGAATAAATACAGCATGCATTTCAAAAGAAGAAGCATTTTCTGTAGCCACATTGGCTGAAAAATCACGAAATTTTAATCCAGAAATCAATAAGATAACCATTGGTTTATCAAGTGGAACCAGCGGAAATAGAGGAGTCTTTATGGCAAATCAAAATGAAAGAGCACTTTGGGTTGCCACTATTTTGGATAGAGCCATTGGTTTTTCATTCAAAAAAAGAAATGTTGCCTTCTTTTTAAGAGCTAACAGTAACCTTTATGAATCAGCAAAATCTAAATTATTAAACTTTCAATTTTTTGATTTATTGATTCCTGTTAAAAATCAAGTTGATAGACTAAACGACTTAAATCCACAGATTTTAATTGGTCAACCAAGTCTTTTATTAGAACTTGCAGTATTTCAAAATTCAGGAAAATTAAAAATTAAACCTGAAAAAATAATTTCAGTTGCTGAAGTATTGGAAGCAAATGATAAAGTATTATTGGAAAAAACATTTGATCAAATCATTCATCAAGTGTATCAATGTACAGAAGGATTATTGGCATCAACATGCATAAATGGAACTTTGCATTTTCATGAAGATTATTTACAAATTGATAAAATCTATTTAGACAAAGATCGTTTTTATCCTATTATAACTGATTTTGTTCGAAAAACGCAGCCAATTGTTCGTTATGAATTGAACGATATAATTATTGAAAAAAAGAACTGTGGTTGTGGAAATACTTTTTTAGCTATTGAACAGATTGAAGGTCGTTCAGATGATATTTTAAACTTTATCAACGACCAAAACGAACCCGTTTCAATTTATCCTGATTTTTTTAGACGCGCTATAATTTTATCTGACGAAACAATCTATGATTATATGTTAGTTCAAAAATCAGCCAAAATATTAGAAATCTATCTTGGAAACAAAGAAATTCAGCTTCAAGAAAAGGTAAAAAAGCATTTAAATGAACTTCTAAGATCCTATCACATTTCAAATGTTGAATTTGTGTTTTCAGATGAGAGAAATATTGTTCCTGGTGAAAAATTAAGACGTATAAAAAATGGAATTAAAGCCAATTAAACTATTAAGCAGCGGTTGTTATTTACCAAAAGTAATATCGTCTGAAGAAATAGATCGGAAATATAATTTAGCTGCTGGTTATTCAGAGAAATTCTCGGGAGTAAAATTTCGCCATCACGCAACTCATGAGTCTATTGGATGGATGGGCGCTCGTGCATTTGAGGAGGCGCTTGAAAAAAGTGGTTTAGAGTTAGCTGATATAGATTTACTTATATCAGCTGGAGGAACTTATGATTATCCATTGCCTAATCAAGCATCAATCATTAAAAAAGAATTAAAAAATGGGCAGAACCATACATTTGGTTGCATTGATATTGATTGTACCTGTTTGAGTTTTGTAAGTGCATTTGATATTGCTTCAAAATTTCTTGATGGAAAACAATACAAGAATATTGCAATTATAAGTAGTGAAATTTCATCCAAAGGACTGAATCCATTGAACAAGGAAACGATTTCTCTCTTTGGTGATGCTGCAGTAGCAATAATTGTGGCTTTTGATTCTACTCTGCAGCATGGGATAATAAAAGGAAGTATAACTACCTACGCTGAAGGAGCAGAACTAACAATAATCAAAGGTGGTGGAAACAAGTTTTTTTTCAAGGATTATCCTTATGATGCTTATCTGCATTCGTTTCAAATGGATGGGATTAAATTATTAAGACTTGCTAAAAAGAAAATTCCAATATTCATTAGTGACTTTTTCAGTAATACCCCGTTAAAATTTGGTGAAGTAAGTTGGGTATTACCTCATCAAGCTTCAAAATCAGGATTAGAAATTTTCTATAATCTGTTTCCTGAAATCAAGCAAAAGTCACTCAATAATTTAATCAACAGAGGAAATTGCATTGCCGCTTCCATACCTTTATTATTGCATGAAAATATTGAAAATGGTACAATAAAAAGAGGAGATATCCTTTTTTTAACCGGAACATCGGCAGGTTTCTCAATCGGAGGTTGCTTACTTAAATATTAAGTCTATGATAAAGGTTTCGATTAATTATTCAATTAAAAACATAAGGCCATGATCAACTTGCATTTTGGTATAATGCTAATGTTATTTCTTTGTATTTTAGAAATTATATACATTAAATACAAAGAGAAAAAAGAAGTGCCTTGGAGGGAAATTATATTTAATCTCAATTCTGGCCATCTTATTTTGTGGGTTTTTAGAGGTTTAGAAGTAGTTTGTTTCGATTTTGTAGCAAGACACTTCAGCATTGGCTTGATTGGTAAACTTCCCATAATTGTTCAATGGATTTTCACGTTTTTCGCATGGGATTTTTGTTTTTATTGGATGCACCGTTTACACCATAAATATATGATATTGTGGGCCGTTCATGTTGTTCATCATGAAGGAGAGCATTTTAATTTTTCATTGGGAATAAGAAATTCTTGGTATTCATCCTTGACCTCATTTCCCTTTTTTGCTGGACTGGCAATATTGGGTGTTCCAACAGAACAATTTTATTTGATTGGAGCCTTTCATTATTTTGTTCAATTTTATAACCACAATAGTATTATAAAAAATCACTGTTTCATAGATCGTTTTATTGTCTCTCCCTCTCACCACAAACTTCATCATGCCAGTAATGTTGAATATCGTGATAAAAATTGTGGTGGTACATTAACAATTTGGGATAAATGGTTCGGGACATTTGAATCAGAAAAAGAAAATGTTGAAATGAAATTAGGCGTAACAAGTTCAAATCATGCGATTGATAACCCCCTGACGGGTAATAACTTTCATTTCATAAAATATTTTTCACCCAAGTGGAGTTCAAAATATAACAAAAAGACGAAAAAGTCTAGCCAGCAATTTGATTTTTTTGTGGCGTTGGGAGGATTTCTTTTGTTCGGATTATTAATTTACTATATCTATCAAGAAGATAAATGGTCTTACTTTCAATTACTTCAATTGGGCTGCATGCTCGTTTTGGCTACAATTGCTGTATATGGACTTTTTGAAAATTTCGTTTTGGGCAAATTGTTTTGGTTGTTTATCAGTATTTTTCTATCAATCTTCATATTTTCACACCACATAAATAGTTTAGTGTTGTCTACAATTTCTATTTTATTAATTATTCACAGCATAACTATTTTTTATGTTACTACAACTTTTAAAAAATAACTAATGTCATATATAATTGAAATTGATAGATTTAGAATTGTCCTACACCTGCTTAGATGTTTTATGCATTTAAGTATTCCCTTTATGGTAATGCCAAGTGAAATTTGGCCATTTGTAAGTATTTCTAATCATTCTGAAATTTATGACA
>CANETM010000109.1 GCA_947441205.1 Bacteroidota bacterium
AAGGCTTTAAGAACACACCGAAACGAATTAAGTCAGTTCTTCTTTGAGATTCCCAATAGAATTCTCTACCTCTTTCAGCCAATAAAGTTTTTGGATCAACTGGATTATTAGCATTCGCCAAAGGCATTGAAGTTACAGTAGCCGCTTTTCTAGCAGTTCTTAATTGATTGATCAATTTCAAAGCTTCAGTTGTGTTTGCAGCAGTTGAACGCATATGAGCTTCAGCAACCATTAACAATACGTCAGCATAACGGAAAATAACGATGTCATTTCCTGAAGGACCACCGTATGAAGCAGAACCATTAGAGAAGTCAGGAGTGTATTTAATTACACGGATACCAGTAACTTCTAAATTAGTACCTGTTTCTTTCATGTCGTTAGCAATTGTTGGATCGAAAGCTAAAGCAGCACCTTTTCTATCTTTTGCAGCAACACCAGCTTCGTTATATTGTTGACCAATTAAGAAACCTGGCTTGATACCTGATTGAGGAGTTGACTTAGCACTATAACGACCACCAATACGGCTATCAGCAGCAGTATCAGCATAAAGACCGTTTGTTTTGCCAGCTTTAAAATCAGTTACACCTACCATTGGAGTTACAGCACCAAAGCTATTGTAAAAGTCACTCATTGTAGAGAAACCATTCCAACCTGCGTTAGGGTTAGCTGGAGTGTATGAATTGTAGTGTAAAGTTCTAGCCCATTGGCCATTCACACCACTGTTATTAGCATTAACACCAGTTGTGTTTACATAAGTTAAAATGTTTTCCTTAGAAGAACCATTATCAACATCAAAGTTGCTGAAATAATCAGTCGCTAAACTGTATTTACCGCCAGCAATAATTGCATTTCCAATGTTGATTACTTGTTGCATATCACCATTATCAAATGTTGGAGCTGATCTGTTAGCCCAAGCACCTTTATTCAAATAACATTTCATTAATAAAAGGTTACCAGAAGTTTGGTTTGCTTTGTCAGCAGCTGAAGTTGCTGGTAAGCTAGGGATAATTGCAGTTAATTCTGCAATGATGAAATTAGCACCTTCTACACCTGCATAAACTTTTGGAGCATTCAATAAGTTATCACCTGGATTTCTTACTGGAAACTGTCCGTATAAGTCTAATAATTGGTACAATGATAACGCACGAATGAATCTAGCTTCAGCAGCTTGTTGAGCGCTTGGGCTAAATGCTAACACGTTTGTAGCATCGAAGTTGATTTTGTTTAATGAGTTATAAACGTTTAATACTTGGCTATGGTTAGCATCCCAACCATGGCTATGTACCACACGCCATACACCGTTGTCATCCCAGTCACCACCTCTTGTAGGTACTAATGACTCGTCTGTTGAATTTTCTTGTAAAGAGAAAACCAAGTCTTGTGCAGTGAAAGGTCCGCCTATATCAGTATAAGCAGCTTGCAAAAGCAAGCCTACACCTTCCTTACCCAATGCATTAGCAGTTTGAGTATTCGTCAAAGTGCTATTTAATTGCTCATCTAGCTTAGAACAGCCTACAGCTGTAATTAAGACTAATCCAAACAATTTTAATTTAAATGACTTTATCATAAATTATTGTTTTATTAATTAGATTATAAAGAAAAGTTTACACCAACTGAGAACGTTCTTGCAGTAGGGTAAGGTAAGTATTCGATTGATCTTGAAGGATAGTTGTTACTTCCTTTGTCGATATTAACCTCAGGATCAAATCCAGAAAACTTAGTGAATACTAACAAGTTGTTTCCAGAAACGAATGCATTCAAGTTTTTGATGTACTTACCGTAGTTACCAAAGTTGTAAGATACTGAAGCATTTCTCAACTTAAAGAAATTACCACTTTCTAAGAATCTAGAGTTAGCAGCAACAGGGCTAGAAGTTCTTTCTTTAGATTCGTAAGCAGCTAAGCTTATGTTTCTACCGTTAGAGATACCAGCAATATTTGTTACGCTAGTTGCAGTATTGTTATACACTGAGTAACCTGCAGATCCACCACCGTTTACAACGAAGGTTAATTTCTTATAGTTAAGTGTAGAACTAATACCAAAAGTAGTAGTTGGGTTAGGGTTTCCTTCAATAGTTGGGTTATCAGCGAACAATTGATTACCATTTGCATCAAATCCTAAGAATTTCTTCAAATAGAATGCGTTAATTGGTTGATTGTTTGTGATAACTTGACCTAATGTACCAGATACACCTTGTCCATCAATGCTACCAGTTAAGATTTGAATATCTTGACCGTTTTGAGTAAACTTAGTCAACATGTTTTTGTTGTAAGCAACATATCCATTCAAATCCCAAGTTAAATCTTTCTTAGAAATAATATTAGCGCCTAATGTTAATTCAAAACCTGTGTTATTTAATTGAGCATTAGGTAAATTAATGAAGAAGATTGAAGCTGGAGCTGGTTGAATAGCTGTAGACTGGAACAAAATGTTTGTAGTGTTCTTGTCATACCAGTCGAAAGTACCATAGAATTTACCATTCTTAGTAGCGAATTCGATACCAATATCAATTGATCTTGACTCCTCCCACTTTAAGTTTGGATTTGCTACGTTAACTTGACTTGCATTATTAAATGAACCGAAATAGAATTGTTCTTGAGAAGCACCTGCTGGGAACTCTTGGTTACCAGTTACACCCCAAGAAGCTCTTAATGCTAAGTTTGAGAAAAACTTATTGGCTTTCATGAATTCCTCATTGATAATAGCCCATTTAGCACCAACTGAAGGGAAGTAAGCATATTTGTTGTTTGATCCAAATTTGCTAGATCCATCAGCTCTAAAAGTACCTGTTAAGTAGTATTTGCTATCGTAGTTCAATTGAGCACGACCGAAATAAGACTGTAAATCAGTAGATGGTGATACAAAAGTACCTGGAGGATTAATTATTTTAGCATTAGCCATTGTAGCAGTGTACGGTAATGTTAATTTGTTAGCATCCAAGTTTGTATTAAATGTATTACCAGAGATTGAATTGTTTGAATAATCAGAAGTCCAATATTCAAAACCTCCTAAAGCGTTTAAGTTTAACTTATTTGTAATGTCTTTTTTATAGTCTAATGTATGTGTAATTGTTTGAGAAGTTAATTCAGCATTTGAAATTGCTGCACTACCTAATCCAGACACACCACTAATACCTTGTAAAAATCCATATACGTTTGTAGCTCTTGCACCGTTTGAGCTGTTTACAGCATATAAAACTCGGTACTCAATATCATCAGTGATTTTATAACCTGCACGGATATTTGCTAAAAGTGCATTTACACCAACTTGGTCATCAGTAGCTCTTAGCATTGCTAATGGGTTACCAGAACCGTTTGTTGGATAAATAAAGTCACCAGCAGAAGTAGTTAATTTTTGAGTTGGATTCCATTGTAAAATAGAACTGATAATGTTTCCTTGAGAACCCGCATTGTTAGAGAAAGGAATTACATTTTCATCAGTGTGTCCGTAAGTTAAGCCAAAGCCTAAAGTCAAACGCTTATCTAAGAATTTGTATTGACCGCCAAAGTTTGCTACATATTTATCTAATGTAGAACCTTTGATCGTACCATTTGTAGAAGCACCGTTAAATGAAGCACGGAATTTACCGTTATCATTTCCACCGCTCAAAGCCAAGTTATAGTTTTGAGAAAGGTCAGTGTTCAATAATTCTTTCATCGCATCAACATTAGAACCGAATTCTTGATTAGTTACACCGTATTTAGCTAATCCTTTTTTGAATTGATCAGCGTTCAATACTTCGAATTTTTTCATTAATCCAGCATTAGTGCTTAAAGCTGTACCAAATTCTAATTTAGTACCAGTTGAAGAACCAGACTTAGTAGTAATTACGATAACACCATTCGCACCACGAGAACCGTAGATAGCAGCAGAAGACGCATCTTTTAATACGTCAACACTTTGAATGTCGTTAGGGTTGATAAAGTTTAATGGGTTTGCATCAGGAGAAGATCCGAATGAAGTACCACCACTTGGTCTTGCAGATCTACCATCCAAAGGCACTCCATCAATTACATACAAAGGATTAGAGTTTGCACGAACAGAGTTATTACCTCTGATCTTAACTGTTGTAGCAGCACCTGGTTGACCAGAAGCGCTAGTGATGTCCAAACCTGCAACTTTGTTTTGTAACAATTGATCAGGAGTAGTGATAAGACCTTGGTTAAAGTCTTTCGCTTGAATTGAAGAAACAGCACCAGTCACGTCTTTTTTACGTGCAGTACCGTATCCAATTACAACAACTTCATTAAGTTGTTCAGTGGATTCAACTAAAGAAACTTTTAATTCACCTGCAGTAATTGTTACAGTCTTTGAAGCGTAACCTACTGAAGAAATAAATAAAGTGTTTACAGAAGAAGGAACAGAAATTTTAAAAGATCCATCAGCAGCTGTTCTTACACCTATTGTAGTCCCTTGACCAACAACAGACGCAGCAACAATCGCTGAACCGTCTTTAGAATCTGTAACCTTACCTGTAACTGTTTTGTTCTGAGCTTGTGCATTTATTACAAACAAGCTTAGAAAAAGTCCGACAAATGCAGACTTGACAATTTTGAAATTCATAATTGGCAGTTTATTGGTTTATTAAGCGTGTTCAAAGTACACAATTTTGATTTCCGACCTAACTATTGTTAAATAATATTTAACTTTTTTAACCAAATTTTAAACTTTAACCCAAGCTGAGTACATGAATATTATCTAATTTCAATGTTAAGTTATTGTTAATCAATGTATTATTAAAATAAATAACCTGATTGAAAAGTGTTGAATTTATATGATTTTTATAAGCAACCCCAAAAATAACAAACGATTGCGACAATTTTTGTGAAAATAAATCCATATTTTTATTTTGATATCGATTGCGTTATGACAAATACTACCTTAAAATTATTGGCTCAACAATTACAGTTGAGTATTTCTACAGTCTCAAGAGCATTAAAAGATCATCCTGATATTTCAGCTAGTACAAAAGCAAAAGTGAATGCTTTAGCACAAAGTTTAGATTATGAACCCAATGCATATGCAATTCAATTGAGGACCCAGAATAGTAAAATATTAGGCGTCATTGTTCCAGCAATTTCAAATTTATTTTATGATAGTTTTATTGCTGCAGTTGAAGAAGAAAGCAGAAACAATGGTTACGCATTAATGATTTTACAATCAAGTCATAAACCAGAAAATGAACTTGATAATTTAAAAATTTTTAGACAAAACAGGGTATCAGGCGTGTTTGCTTGTTTAACATCAAGCGCTGAAAACTTAGAGGTGTATAAAAAAATGAATGAAAGAGATATTCCTGTCGTATTTTTTGACATCGTACCTAAAGACAATCACTATACAAAAGTGCGCATGGCAGATGAAAGATGTGCAATTATGGCTGCAGAAAAAATTATTAAACGAAATGCAAAAAAAGTTTTAGCCATATTTGGTGACGAAGCCTTATCCATAACACAAAAACGAAAAAGTGCTTTTCAGAAATTCATGTTCGATTTTGCACCGAAAATTCATTGCACATTTGCGCACGCAACAAGCTCAAGAGAGGCAGAGGAGTTCACAAAAAAGTATGCGGGCAAAACACAAAAACCAGATACTGTATTTTGTATGACCGATGAGATATTGATTGGCGTTATGAAAGCCATTCAAGAGTTAGAAATAAAAGTGCCTTCTGAAATTGGTGTTATCAGTATTAGTAATGGATTTATACCTAATTTATATTACCCTCATATTAGTTATGTTGAAACAAGTGGGCACGAATTGGGTAAATTAGCCTTTATACAAATGTTGGCTAATATTAAAGGAGGTAAAACATTATCTGAATTAACTGTTGATGCAAAATATGTTGAAGGGGGTTCCATGTAAGCCTAGATAAAACAACACTTATGAATTCTAAAAATAATTAAAATAAGGATGTATTTGTTTCCTTTCCTAATGTAATTGAATACGTGTACAATTATAAGGAGTTAATATACTAAGCAATTGTAATTATACATATTAGCTTACTTACCAATACA
>CANETM010000110.1 GCA_947441205.1 Bacteroidota bacterium
AACATATCCGGTATTTGAAAATTCAGTCTTATTAATAAGTAAGGTTGGTATACCTTTTTCTTTTGCAATATCTAATACCCCAGCAGTAGGCACATTGCAAACGATCAATGATATTTTAATTCGTTGGCGAATATTAGTGTTTTGATTCGCATCGGTCAATTTCGAACCAACTTCAAAGTATTCAATGATTTTTCGTGCATTGGATCCAGCACCTGATGCAAATATGGCCACATGAATTGGTGTATTATTGTTTGCTGAGTCAGCCTTAGTATCGGAACTTGCAATCGGAGCTGAACCGGCTGTGCTTGACTCCAACGCAACGCGCCCCAACAATTTTCCGCCTACGCGACTCAAATAGCCTTTAAAAAAGGAAAATTGACCAGTTAATAAACTTACAAAAAGGACCGAAAATGGCCATAAAATGGTCAAAAATAGGGGATAAACGAGCCAAAATGCCCAATTTTTCTCCAAAAACACCAATTTTAGCAAAAAGCTACATAACCTTCCACTTAAACTACCCCCTAATGCAAAAGTGAGCATTATTAACCAAAATTGGACTGACCCAACTCCCCATTTAGCCTGTAATTTGTTTATTCCCTTCATAGCAGTCGCATTATAGCTTGTTGTCTCAATTTTGTTGTCTCATTTTTGATGTAAAAATCCTAATAATTCTAATCCTTATAATTATAATCTTTATGATCCTAATTTTTAAGATTCTAATCTTTATGACTCTAATGTTTTTTCAAATATGTCGAATTGCAGTCGAAATGATATTTTTTCTAACCTTATTTTGTAGCAATTAGAAATAAATTAGCCTCCAACCAAACGAACCCAAAGGTGCCTCTTTTTTTAATAAACAGGGCAGTGTCATGCACATTTTTCATTCTGTTTAACAAATGCTTACTTTTTTATGACATTTATCATAATTTTCTTTCAAAGTACCTTGAGTCTCAATTAATCATGAATAAAATAATGTGAAAAAAAATCAAAATTCTTAGTATTGAAACGCTTTCTTAACTAAATTTGCATCCGTTCAAGGATATTTTTCCACCCTAGACACTTTTTGTGTATATGACAATTTTAAGAAGCCTAGCTAAGATCGTTTCGATCTTCCTATTTATCACCCTTAGTTCATCTATCGGTAATCAGTTAAATGCGCAAGACGGGAAAGCCCTTTTCTCCCAAAACTGTGCCTCATGCCACGCGGTTAATAAAAAATTAACTGGTCCTGCTTTAGCCGGAGTTGAAGCACGTTGGTCTGAGAAAAAGAATTTATATGCATGGATTAAAAACTCAGCCGCATATTTAAAAACTGGTGACCCATATGCAACAAAATTGTATGAAGAATACAATAAAACTGCAATGAACTTGTTTCCAAGTTTAACAGATAAAGACATTGATGCAATTTTAGCATACGTCAATTCAGTTCCTGCAGCAGGTGCAGCACCAGCAGGCGGCGCAGCAACAGCAGGCGCTCCAGCGGAAGATTCAGATAGCACTTTAATATTTGGTTTACTTAGTTTAATACTTGCAGTTGTTGCTTTAATATTATTACAAGTTAACAGCAACTTGAAAAAATTATCTGATGACAAAGTAGGAATTCCTGCATCTGAGCCTGTTCCTTTTTATCGTAACAAAGCTTACATCGCATTTATTGCAATCGTATTATTTATTGCTGGTGGTTATATGACTACAGTGGGTGCTATTAACTTAGGCCGCTCTAAAGATTATCAACCTGAGCAACCTATTTATTATTCTCATAAAGTGCATGCTGGCGTGAATCAAATTAACTGTCAATACTGTCACACCGGTACTTACCAAGGAAAGCAAGCTACTTTTCCAAGTGTGAATGTTTGTATGAACTGTCACGCTGCTATTAACGAATACAAAGGTGAACCATTAGTGAGAGAAAACGGTGATGTAGTAGATGGTACTAATGAAATTAAAAAATTATACAAATACGCTGGCTTCACGGAAGGTCAACCTTGGGATGCAACAAAAGCAAAACCAATTGAGTGGGTGCGTATTCACAACTTACCTGATCACGTTTACTTTAATCACGCACAGCACGTAAATGCTGGACAAATTGCTTGTCAACAATGCCATGGTGAAATTCAAAAAATGGGTGAGGTAAAACAATTTAGTGATTTGAGTATGGGATGGTGTGTGAATTGTCACAGAGAAACAAAAGTTCAATTTAAAGACAATGGTTTTTATAGTATCTATGAAAAATTCCATGAAGATATTAAATCTGGAAAAATTGATAGCACTAAAGGAATCACGGTAGAAAAAATTGGTGGTACAGAGTGTCAAAAATGTCACTACTAATAAAAATAGATTTGGATAAAAACGAATCAATAAAAAAGAATAGTTAATAAAGACGCGTAATATTTTATATACATTATTATGGAGCAAAATAAGATCTGGCAAAGCTTTGGTGAGTTAAACAAATCTGAAGCCTATAACAAAGAGGTGAACAACGAGTTCAAAGAAGAACTTCCTTTTGTTGAAGACCATAGCGGTTTTTTACAAACTAAAGCACCTCGTCGTGACTTCTTAAAATATTTAGGTTTTAGTACAGCTGCTGCTGCGGCTGCTGCGAGTTGTGAAATGCCAATTAAAAAAGCAATTCCTTTCGCGAATAAACCAGAAGATATCGTTCCAGGTATTTCTGATTATTATGCAACAACATATGTGCAAGATGGTGATGTGGTGAGTGTGGTTGCTAAAGTTCGTGATGGTCGTCCTATTAAATTAGAAGGAAATACTTTAAGTCCTATCACAAATGGCGGTACCTCTGCAAGAGTGCAAGCTGCTGTGTTAGACTTATATGATACAGCTCGTTTACGTTTCCCAACCATCGCTGGTAAGGAAGCAACTTTTGAAGCAATTGATAAAGCGATTGCTGCTGAATTATCTGGCAACGCTGTGATTGTAACAAGTTCTATCACTTCTCCTTCTACCAAAGAAGTGGTTGCAAAATTCTTAGCTAAATATCCTGGTAGTAAGCATGTAACTTATGATGCTGATTCATTCAGTGGTATGTTATTAGCGAATGAAGCTAGCTATGGTAAAAGAGTTATTCCTAGTTACCATTTTGAAAATGCAAAAGCAATTGTTTCATTAAGTGCTGACTTTTTAGGTACTTGGTTAAGCCCTATTGAATTTGCTAGACAATATGCAACTGGTAAAAAAATTGATGAAAAGAATCCTGCCATGAGCAAGCATATCCACTTTGAAACAGTGGCTAGCTTAACAGGCTCTAACGCAGATGAAAAATATTTATGTCGTCCTTCTGAAATCGGCGCGATTGCTGTTGCTTTATTAAGTGCAGTGAAAGGTGGTGAAATTGCTGGAGTGGATGCAAAATTAAAAGCGGGTATCCAAGCTGCTGCAAAAGCATTAACTGAAAACAAAGGTGCTGCTTTATTAGTTGCTGGTAGCAATGATAAAGACATTCAAGTTGTAGTAAATGCTATTAACGATGCAATCGGTGCAAATGGTACAACTATAAATTTTGGGGCTACTGTAAATTATCGTCAAGGTATTGATAGCGACTTCGCTACTTTAATTGATGATATGAACGCTGGTAAAGTAAATGCTATTTTATTCCAAGGTGCTAACCCTGTTTATACATGGCCTGCTGCGGATAAAGTAAAAGCTGCTTTAAAGAAAGTAAAAACAACTATTTCATTTAGCGGCAAGGTTGATGAAACTGCTGCTGTTTGTAAATATGTAATTCCTGATCATCATTTCTTAGAAAGTTGGGGTGATGCTGAACCAGTAACAGGTCACATTTCTTTTATCCAACCTACAATCTCTCCTTTATTTAAAACACGTGCTTTCCAAGACTCATTATTAAAATGGTCTGGTGATGCTACTGAATATACTAGTTATGTAAAAAATTACTGGTCAACAAAATTAGGTGGTGAGGCTGGTTGGAATAAAACATTACAAGACGGTGTTATTAATCCTGCTGCTCCAGTAGTTAGCGGTGCAAGTATTAATAGTAGCGCTGTTGCAAGTTCTTTAATTGCAGTAAATGCTATTAAAGCTTCAAACAAAATCGAATTAGCATTATACCAAAAAGTGGCAATCGGTGCTGGTCAAGGTGCAAGTAACCCATGGTTACAAGAGTTACCGGATCCAGTAACACGTGCTACTTGGGATAACTATATTATAGTTTCTCCTTCAATGGCGAAAACATTATTAAATATTGATTTAAACAATCCAGGTCAAGCTGATGCTTACGAGGTACAACCTCCTAAGAAAGTAGTTAAGTTAACGGTGGATGGAAAATCAATTGAACTTCCTGTTTTAATTATTCCTGGTACACATCCTCAAACTGTGGGTATCGCAGTTGGTTACGGCCGTACGGAAGCAATTGGTAAAGCAGTTATTGGTACTGGTAAAAATGCATTCCCTTTAGCATGTATTAAAAATGGTACAGTAAATTATAGCTGTGCAGATGTTACGATGACGGTTACGGGTGAAACTTATCCAGTGGCTTTAACGCAAACGCATTTCCGTTACGATACTGCACAAGGTAATCGTACCGAGGTAATGAAAGAAATGACTTTAGCTGAATACAAACATAATCCTAAAGAAATAATTGAAGAGCGTGCTAGTGAATATCGTGGTCAAATTTTTGGTGGCGATAAAATGACTGACGAGCAAGTGATTGAGAATTTCGCAAAAGACGCTACTATATATCCTGTTTACGATCGTCCAGGGATTAAGTGGGGTATGAGTGTTGACTTAAATGCATGTAACGGTTGTGGTGCTTGCGTGGTAGCATGTAATGCAGAAAACAACGTTTCAATTGTAGGTAAGCCTGAAGTTTTACGTGGTCATGAAATGCATTGGTTACGTATTGACAAATATTATAGTGGTGATATGGAAAATCCAAAAGTGGTATTCCAACCCTTAATGTGTCAGCATTGTGACAACGCTCCTTGCGAAAACGTTTGTCCAGTAGCTGCAACAAACCATAGCTCTGAAGGTTTAAACCAAATGACATATAACCGTTGTATTGGTACTCGTTATTGCGCGAACAACTGTCCTTTCAAAGTTCGTCGTTTTAACTGGGCTGATTACACAGGCGCAGATAGCTTCCCTGATAACCAAGAAGGTGAAGTGAATGATGTAGTAATGAACATGAATGACGACTTAACAAGAATGGTATTAAACCCAGATGTTACAGTTAGATCACGTGGTGTTATTGAAAAATGTTCATTCTGCGTTCAACGTTTACAAGCTGCTAAATTAGATGCGAAAAAAGATTCTCGTCCAATGGTTGATAGCGATATCAAAGTTGCTTGTCAACAATCTTGCCCTACCAACGCAATTAATTTTGGTAATGCAAATGACAAACATAGTGCTATCACTAAAGTACGTGTTGAAAATCCTAACCGTCAGTTTTATGTGTTAGAGCAATTACACGTATTACCTAACGTTACTTACTTAGCAAAAGTTAGAAACGCTGGTGAAGGTGAAGGTCATGCTGAAAATGCTGCGCATACTGAAAAAGCGGAAGCAGCTCATGGTGAAGCAAAAGCTGAAGAAAAGAAGCATAATTAAAAAAATTAGAAATAAGAAAATCAAGTTAAGACTTGATTTGATGTAGAGAAAAGTAAAAAATAGAACTAGGATTTAGATTAAAAAATTTAAGAAATAGTAGATATGCATATTAAGTACGAATCACAACTGCGCGAACCCTTAGTATACGGTGATAAAACCTATGCTCAAGTAACTGAAGACATCGTGCGACCAATTGAAGCCAAGCCATCTCGTTTATGGTATATTGGTTTTTTCATTGCTGTTACCTTACTTATGTTTGGTGTTTACAGTGTGTATCGTGAGGTTACTTACGGTATTGGTCAGTGGAACTTGAATAAA
>CANETM010000111.1 GCA_947441205.1 Bacteroidota bacterium
CCCAATGACAAAGTTTGAATTACAAAATAATCATTGAATTTATCAATAATTAAAGCGGGCAAACCATCGGACTCGCCAAATACTAAACGACAGTTTTCGGTGTATCCTAAATGTTTTCTATAATCCCAGGCTTCTTGAATTTTTTGATGAAAAAAACCTGCGGTAATTTCCTCTCTTTTTCGCGTAAGTAATCTAATGATAATTTGAGAAACAGGGTTAATATAACCTCGCCCAGCTAGTTGACCATCAAAAAAGTAAACTTCCACAATATCGCCTGGTTCCACAGGCCCTGCAATCCGGTCAACTTCATTGTTATATATCCATGGGTGACCAAGGGCAATTCGTTGGTTTATCTTCCTGTTTAAATACACTTTTGTCATAGGGCAAAGATAGGCAGTGATTGACTGCCAACTTGTTCAATTTTAGGCTATTTAGTGTCAATTTTGCTCTTTTAAGGCTTTGGCAATATATTTGCTCGGATTAGAATATAATATTTCAATTATGGAAGAAAAAGATAGCAACTTACAAGAAACGGCTGAAAACGTAGAAAACCTTGAAAACGCAGAAAATGGTTCAAATAATGCCCCTGAGGTTGAAAATGAGCCTATTAGTGAGATAGATCAACTAAAAGCTGATATTGCTGAGCAAAAGGATAAATACCTTCGTTTAATGGCAGAATTTGACAATTATAAGCGAAGAACATCGAAAGAAAGAATTGAATTAATTCAAACTGCTGGGAAAGACGTAATTGTTTCCTTATTAGATGTTTTAGATGATTGCGATCGTGCTGAAAAGCAATTGGCCATTTCAGAAGACATTAAAGTACAAAAAGAAGGCATTCAGCTAGTGTTTAATAAAATTAGATCTACAATGCAATCAAAAGGATTGACTGCAATGGAAAGTATTGGAAAAGACTTTGATGTTGAACTTCATGAAGCGATTACTGAAGTGCCAGCTCCTAATGATAAACAAAAGGGAAAAGTTATTGATGAAATAACAAAGGGTTACTTTTTAAATGAAAAAATAATTCGTTTTGCAAAAGTGGTGGTAGGAAAATAAATTCTGCTCGCTCATAAAAATTGAACTATGTCAAAAAGAGATTATTACGAAATATTAGGGGTTAGCAAATCGGCATCTGCGGACGAAATTAAAAAAGCGTATCGTAAAGTTGCTATGCAATTTCATCCTGATAGAAACCCAGGCGATAAAGCAGCGGAAGAAAAATTTAAAGAAGCTGCGGAAGCTTATGAAATATTAAGTGATAATGACAAGAAAGCGAAATACGATCGCTTTGGACATCAAGCTTTTGGACCAGGTACAGGAGGCAGTGGAGGTGGATTCCATGGTGGCATGGATATGAATGATATATTTAGTCAGTTTGGTGATATATTCGGTGACGAAGGGTTTGGTGGTTTCTTTGGAGGAGGTGGTGGCCGATCACGTGGTGGAGGCGCTAGAGCAAGAGGTCAAAGAGGAAGTAACTTGCGCATTAAATTAAAATTAAACTTTGAAGAAATTGCCAATGGTGTTACCAAGCAAGTAAAAGTTAAGAAACATGTTTTATGTACCACCTGTGGTGGCAATGGTGCTAAAGATAAAAATAGTTTACAAACTTGTAATACTTGTAATGGACAAGGACAAGTAAGAAAAGTGACCAATACTTTTTTGGGTCAAATGCAAACTGTTAATACTTGTTCAACCTGTAATGGGGAAGGAACAACAGTAACTGCAAAATGTACTACTTGTAAAGGAGAGGGACGCGTTTATGGTGAAGAAACCATTTCAATAGACATACCCGCAGGCGTTCAAGATGGAATGCAATTGAGTATGTCAGGTAAGGGTAATGCTGGTGAGCGAGGAGGTATGTCGGGGGACTTAATTATCAT
Organism: Bacteroidota bacterium; assembly: GCA_947441205.1. GTDB lineage: Bacteria > Bacteroidota > Bacteroidia > Chitinophagales > Chitinophagaceae > Sediminibacterium. The sequence goes on from CANETM010000111.1 coordinate 1,887, forward strand.
GATTGAGGAAGAGCCACATGAATCATTACATAGAGATGGATTGAATGTCGCATTTGATTTATACATAACAATCCCAGATGCCATTTTTGGAACAAGCGTTGAAGTGCCTACAATTGATGGTCGAGCAAAAATTAAAATACCTACTGGTACACAAAGTGGAAAAATATTCAGATTAAAAGGAAAAGGATTTCCTGAAGTACAAGGGTATGCCAAAGGAGATCAATTAATTCATGTTAATGTGTGGACGCCACAAAATATTAGTGATGAAGAAAAGGCCGCACTTGAAAAAATGCAAGAGAGCGAAAACTTTAAACCAAAACCCGTAAAAGGGGATAAGAGTTTCTTTGATCGAGTTAAAGAAGCCTTCAAGTAAAAAAAGAGGAGCTAATAAAATTTAGCTCCTCTTTTTTTTGTGTCTTTTAGATTTTTTTTAATTCATCTCTATCGTTCATAAATTTTTACAAAATTTTGAACGTCAGTTTAATTTATAGCTAATAAAATTTAGCTCCTCTTTTTTTTGATTTGTTACTTCAACTGATAAATGGCTTTTGTATTTCGTCCATATCCGTCATAATCTAAGCCATAACCGACTACAAATTTATTGGGAATATCAAAGCATGTGTAATCCACTTTAACTGGATAGGCTAAAGCTTCTGTCTTATTTAATAAAACTGCTATTTTAATGGAAGCAGGGTGGCTTGATTCCAATTGAGGTAAAAAATGGTGCAATGTTTTACCTGTATCAATAATGTCTTCTAAAATAATGATATCTCTTCCGCTTACGTTGGCGTCTAAGCCAATAGCAGTAATTACATTGCCAGAGGAGGTTGTCCCTTTGTATGATGCTAATTTAATAAAACAAACCTCAGCTTCAATCGTTATTTGTTTAAATAAGTCGGCAGTAAATAAAAAGGAGCCATTTAATATGGATAAAAAAATGGGACGCTTGCCAGCATATTCCTTATTTAATTCAACAGCTAATTCGCTGATTTTTGACTGAATTATTTCTTCGCTTAAATAGGGTTCAAACTCTTTGTTTAATACTTTAATGTTGGACATGATTTAATATATTTAGTTAATCAATTTAATGAGTCAATTAATTTAATGATTCAATTAATTAGCTTTCTTTTTAAGAAAAGGTAAATCTAAAATTCTTTTAAAGGATGGCTTGTTGTTATTAATGATTGGATTTGTAGTGGAAGTATCTTTCTTGGGTTCCCCTAAATAAATAAGTTGATCCTGCTCAACTAAATCTGTTTCAGGTAATTTATTAAACTTATATATTTTGTATAAGGAAACATGAAAAGTATTTGCAATTTCTAAAAATGACCTTCCTTTTTCTGCCCAAATCGCCGGTACTTGGTTGACTTTAAATTTTTGATTTAAAGGATATGGGTTCACTTTTTTGATGATCGTGTCTTTTACTGTTAATGGACGGACAGTATCATTATTTAAAATTGGACGAGTGGTATCTTTTGATATAATTTTAGGGATCGTATCTTTAGCGATAATTGTTGAATTGGAATTGCTTGGTAGGCTATCTGTTTTTATATCTGAAATCCTGTTCATAGTTCCTATAGGAGAAAGTACCACTGTATCAGAAGCAATTCCCTTTATAGAAGAAAGCGAATCAGAAGTTATGATGGGGTTTGATTTAATTTCGGAAGAATTTAAAATGCTTATTGAATCTTTAGTATGTTCCATAATCGTTAAAGTATCTCTTTCATGGACCACAAACCTTACTTTATTTTTTGAAGTATCATTTACTGGGGCTATTACTTTTTCCTCATTAACAGTATCTGCGTCAAGTTCAGGATAATTATATTGTGCAAGCTCGTAGTCGTCAATTATTTTCAATAACCTTTTAGGGTAATCGCGCTCAGTGGCATAGCCTGCTTTTTTTAATCCATAAGCCCACGCTGTATCATCAACAGGGTCAAGCTCAAATAAGGGTGCATAGTTGGGGCGGTTTTTTAAAAAATTAGAATGGTCAATAAACGAGCTTTCTGCATTAGGGTAAGCCCTGAAGCATTCATTTTTTTTATCATCGTCCTTGTAAGTAGTTTCTCCTTTCCAATCACTTTTACATTTGATACCAAAGTGATTATTGAATTTAGAGGCTAATGAACTTTCACCACTTGATGACTCAAGAATTGCTTGCGCTAAAGTAATGGAAGCGGGAATATTGGTGCGTTTCATTTCTTTAATAGCAATTTCCCTATATTTTTTAATATAGTCATTAGTGTTTTGATTTTGAGAAAAAATCAATAAAGGAAGCATTAATAATATGCATGTGTAAAAATATATTTTCATGCTATTTTTTTCTTAATAATGTTAATCCATCTCGGATGGTTAAAAGTGTCTGCTCTGTTCTTTCATCATTTAAAACATATTCATTGAAGGCTTGTATTGCTTTTGCATTTTTCCCGGAAATATTTTCAGCTAATACTTCGCCATGAAATAATATATTGTCAACAATAATAAGACCATTTTTCGCCAATTTAGGCAATACTAAATTGTAATAATCAACATAGCCTGTTTTATCTGCGTCAATAAAAACTAAGTCCCATGTGATTTGTAAATCGGGTATTATTTTTTTGGCATCACCTATATGTACCGTAATATTATGACTATGTTTACTTTTCTTAATATAATCGACGGCTGTTTTTGCATCCTCGTCTCTAAGTTCAATAGTATACAAATGTCCATTTTCCGCTAATCCCTCAGCTAGACACAATGTACTAAATCCTGTAAATGTACCTATTTCTAAAATATTGTTTGGTCTAACCAATTTGCTGATGAAACTTAAAACGCCACCTTGGTGCCAGTCACTTTGTAAGTGGGCATGTGGGTGAGATTTTAAAGTTTGTTCATACATTTCCCTTAAATAGGAAGGTGTAGCATTGCTATACTTGTCAATGTATGTGTTTGCAGCTGGATGAATCAATTCCATTTGCAAATGTCTAATTTTTTTCTGTATTAGGGCTAGAAATTAACCATAAACCTAAAAAGGTGAAAAGGCCATTAATAATAAGTAATTCTTGACCAATTTGAAATCCACCTAACAACTCTTTTTGATAAAATTCCAAGACAAAACAAAGTATGGGGGCCAGTATACAAGTTAAAGCAACCCATTTGCCATTTAATTTTCTAGAGGTTAAAATGCCAAAAGCAAATAAACCCAATAATGGCCCATAGGTATAGGAAGCAATTTTTAATAAAAGGTCAATGATACTTTTATTATCTATCCATTTGAAAACCATTACAATGATTAAAAACAAAAATGCAAAACTTAAATGCACCCTTTTTCTTATTTTCTTTTGTTTGTCCTCGTCCCATTCTTTTTTTCTTTGTATACCTAATAAATCAATACAAAAACTAGAAGTGAGTGCAGTGATGGCACCGTCAGCACTTGGGAATAATGCTGATATAAGCGCTAAAATAAAAATGATAGATAAATATGGTGGCATATGTTGCAATGCAATTGTTGGAAACAAAGCATCTCCAACAGCAGTAACATTTTGTTGTGTTGCATATAAATTTAATAAACCGCCAAGGAATAAAAATAAAGTAATAACCAAAAGCATACTAAATCCAATGGTAACCATATTTTTTTGTGCATCTTTTAAATTTTTCACGGAGATGTTTTTTTGCATCATTTCCTGATCCAATCCGGTCATTGTTAATGTAATAAAAGCACCTCCAATTATTTGCTTTAAAAAGAAGGATTTGCTATTCACATCCATATCAAAAACGGTCGACAATCCTTTTGCTTGCATAGCATTTAATCCTTCAAAAACAGAAAAATCCAATTTGGAGAGAATGTAAATACTACAAATAATTAGCCCCAATAACATTCCAGATGTTTGTAAAGTATCAGTGTAAACAATGGTCTTTACACCACCTTCATAGGTATACAATAATATCATGGCTAAAATCACTAAGGTA
>CANETM010000112.1 GCA_947441205.1 Bacteroidota bacterium
AAATCAAAAGTTTAATCTAAGTTTTACAATTTCAATTTTTTAATTATAATTTATCATTAAATTTTATAACCATCATCGGCAACCAATTGAGCGCATATACGACGTCGCGCTTCCTTGGAATTAAATGGGGCTACTTTAGTGAAACGCTTTAGACCAATTAACATCATAGTTAATTCATCACCTTCTGCAAAACTATTTAAAGCGTCCTTACCTGCCTTATTAATTGCATCGGCTGCATCATAAATATATGTGCGTACAATATCCGCTTGAATGCTGGTTGCAGCTTCACCTCTTAAAGTAGTTAATTTTTCTAATCTTAATAAGGCGCTCTCTGCGTGAAATGTAATGATAGACATATCAGCTATGTTCATTAATATTTCTTGTTCCTTATTAAGGGTCATCATTAATTTTTGTACGGCTGCTCCTGCTGCCATCAAAATACATTTTTTAAAGTTGGCAATGTATTTTTTTTCTTTTGCAAATGCACCTTCTTCGTCTGAGCCAAAATCAGGAATACTCATTAACTCTTGTTGTACACTCATAGCAGGTCCCATTAAATCCAACTTTCCTTTCATGGCTCTTTTTAATACCATGTCAACTGTCAATAATCTATTTATTTCATTGGTACCCTCATAAATTCTGTTGATACGACTATCTCGATATGCTTTTGAAATAGAGTATTCATCACTATATCCATTTCCACCATGTACTTGAACACCTTCGTCTACTACATAATCCAACACTTCTGATCCAAACACTTTTAATATTGCACATTCAATAGCATACTCTTCAGCTGCACCCAATAAACTTTCAGATAAAGTTTTTCCAGCAGCAGCTAATTCAATTTCCATTTCATCAATATTACGAGACACGCGGTATAATGCTGTTTCACCTACCCACATTTGTATAGCCATTTCAGCTAACTTATGACGAATAGCTCCAAATTTTACAATTGGTAATTTAAACTGCTCTCTAGTTTTTGCATATTGAACTGTTGTTGAAATTGCACGACGTGCTCCACCTAATGTAGCTGCACCTAACTTTAATCGACCAATATTTAAAATATTAAATGCTATAATATGCCCCTTTCCAATTTCACCTAATAAATTTTCAACAGGTACTTTACAATCTTGAAAATATAATTGTACCGTACTTGATCCTTTAATCCCCATTTTATGTTCTTCAGGTCCTTGTGTAAAACCTTCCATGCCTCTTTCTAAAATAAAGGCAGTGAATTGTTCTCCATCAATTTTTGCAAACACGGTATATACATCAGCAAAACCACCATTGGTGATCCAACACTTTTGTCCATTTAAAATATAATGTTTTCCGTCTTCAGATAATTTAGCAGTTGTTTTTGCACTTAATGCATCGGATCCACTATTAGGTTCAGTTAAACCATAGGAACCTTTCCATTCGCCACTTGCTAGTTTTGGTACATATTTATTTCGTTGTGCTTCGGTACCAAAATATAAAATAGGTAAAGTTCCAATGCCTGTATGTGCTGCATTAGCAACTGAAAATGAATATCCGCCTCCTAAATACTCAGCAACAATGGTTGCAGTAATAAAATCTTTTCCTAAGCCACCATACTGTTCAGGGACAGTAATACCTAAAAGGCCCTGCTCACCTGCTTTTTCAAGTAAGGAAGGCATTAAGCCTGGTTCTAATTTATCGATACGATCAACTACTGGTAAAACTTCGGTGTCCACAAATTGGTTACACATATCGCGTACCATTATTTGCTCCTCGTTAAATTCTTCTGGAATAAAAATATCAGCAGCTTTTACTTCCTTGATGATCCATTCCCCGCCGTGAATTGTTGTTCCCATAAAATATATTTTTAATTTTTTAGAATACCTGTTTTTCTTACGTTAATTATATTTCTACATTCAGCTTGTGTACCTTAATTTTTAAAATTTTGCATTTTTCAATTAGGTTAAATCTGGATGTGTTAAGTTATCATAAACTCTTTGCAAAACATTTTTCACCACTTCAATTTCATCCTTTGTAATATTTTGCAATGCTTCATTCATTGTTTGATTCGCTATATCATAAGTGATTTGTTGCAATGGTTTTGCAGCATCCATTAAACACACTTTATTTATGCGACGATCGGTGCTACTTGCAACGCGTGTTACTAAGCCTTGTTTTTCTAAATTGTCAATTAATCGGGTAATACTTGCTTTGTCTCTAAAAGTGCGTGTGCCTAATTCTTGTTGACTTAATTCGTTCTCCTTCCATAAATGGTATAAAACAGACCATTGTTCAATAGTAATTTCTAAACCTGCAGTGCGAAAGTTTTTTTGAAGCCTTCTTGCTACTGCTGTTGTTGCCATTCCATTAATGACACTGTATAATTCTCCTCGTTTAAATTGGTTGTTTGGCATATAGTTAGTTATGCAACTAATTCAAAAGTACGCCGAATTATGATATCTGACCTAAAAAATATTAAATTTTAGTTTTTGATTTTTTGACTATCTAAGTAATTGATATTCAATTCCTAATCTAAGCTACGGCGTCGTATTTTGATTTGAATTCCGTTTTCAATAGGTTGATCATTTACTATAATAAGGTATCCGCCTCCGCCGGCACCCGATAATTTATAGCCCAGCCCTTTATTTTTAAACTGTTCAATGATTTGAGCAGTGGCCTCGTCTAACATATTTGGGAACATGGCAATTTGTGCATGAAAGGAGTCAAGGAAGTATTTACCAAATTCAACCACATTTTTTTCTAAAATAGCTTGCCAACAATTTTCAGCTGCTTCTGCTAATTGCTTTGCTGCATGTTCATTGATATTTGTATTTGCTAATACATCAAAATCACTTTGACGAGGATCCAATGGTATTAAATATAATTTTGACTCTAACCAACTTAGTATTTCATCATCTTCCATTTTTTGTATCTCAGTTGGCCAATACTCTCCATTATGATATTGTAGTTTATTAAGTGCAGGCATGACTATACCAATCGCATCCTGTGATCCTGCAACTGTTTTTGTGCCTGGTGGATTTTCATACCTAAATAATATTTTACTTAATAATTCAGGATCACCATCAGGTAGTTTTGCTTTCCAAAGTTCTATGGCTTTATTACGCGTACTGCTTGACATGCCACTTCGATTATTAAATTCAATAGTTGGCTCAATGGAAATAGTGATGACAGGCCCTGGATAATATTTATTTACAAATGGTTGATCCAACCATCCGCCTGCAATATCTATTCTAAATGGTATGATGGAATTGGTTCTTAATGTAGTAGTTGATCTAACTGGTAATCCCTCCGATGGTATGCGATCTAGTACAATATATTCAATGCCTTTGTCCTTACATAGTTTTGCTTTCGATGGTGTATTGCCGTCTTCATTCACCACAAAAATATCTGGTTTAATTTCCGCTAACTCTTCTTCAAAATCTAAAATACCCGACCCCTTATTTATTTTACAAGTATGCACACATCTTAAGGCTTGTAGCATATATTTTCGTTCCTGCTGTGTGATAATTGGATAGCGCCCTTTTAAATCATACACTGTTTTATCAGAACCTATACATACATAAAGGTCTCCATAGTTTGCGGCTGTTTCTAAAAATGCTATGTGTCCACTATGTAATAAATCAAAGCAACCACTTACAAATACTTTTTTGCGTACCTCGCTCATACCCATTCAATTTTCGTTATACAATTTATAGGATTCTATGCAATAAAAACAAGTTAACTTTACACAATGATTCAAATACTTAATTGGACTACTGCTATTTTAACCATTTTGTATGCCCTTTTATTAATGGCCTATCGCTATTGGTTTAGTTTGAATAAAGTGTTTGAGCAGGATTCAAACAAGCATTTTAATGAATATCCTATTCGTTTTACCATTGTGATTCCTGCGCGTAATGAAGCCCTGAATATTAAGGCCTGCTTAGATTCCATTTTAGCACAAGACTATCCAGCTGAATTTTTTGAAGTGATTGTTATAGATGATTTTTCCGAGGACGATACTGCTTTTATGGTGAAAGCCATTGGTCATGATCACCCTAATGTGCACCTATTAAGTTTAGCCGATTATTTTAAGCAAGGAGAAATGAATTCATTTAAAAAAATGGCGATTGAAAAAGCGGTGAGCAAAGCGAAAGGTGATTGGATTGTCACTACCGATGCGGATTGTATTGTACCTGTAAAATGGCTTAGTTTATACAATGCCTATATTCAACAAAATTTACCTGATAATAAATTAGTGTTCATCGCAGCTCCTGTAATGTTTATTAAAGAGTCGGGCGTTTTGAATGAATTTCAAATATTGGATTTTTTAGCATTGCAAGGTATTACTGCTGCTGCTGTTGGCGCCGGAAAACACTCCATGAGTAACGGTGCAAATTTAGCTTTTGAAAAATCAGCATTTATTGCTGTGGGTGGTTACCAAGGGGTGGATCAAATCGCAAGTGGTGATGATATGTTTTTGATGCATAAAATGAAAGTGACTTTATCCAACCGCATTGGTTATTTGTTTCACCCAGGTGCGATTGTTTTAACAAAAGCAATGGCTAATTGGAAGGACTTTATTATGCAAAGAATTAGGTGGTCGAGTAAGGCTCGTTACTATGATGACAACTCCATTTTTTGGGTATTGCTTTTAGTGTATTTATATAACCTATCCTTTTTACTTTTATTGGTGGTAGGGGAATACCGCAGTTTACTGATAACGATTGCGTTTAAAACATTCTTCGAAATGTTTTTTCTTGAACCTGTCACGAAGTTTTATAAAATGCCCGGTCAATTGCGCTATTTCCCATTATATCAGCCCCTTCACATTGTTTATACCCTGGTAGCAGGCTTATTTGGTCAAATTAAAACTTATACATGGAAAGGTAGGCGCGTTAAATAAGCTTCAAATAAATGTTTGTTGAACCTTGTAATTATGTAAATTTGTTTTCTAAATGAACGCTTTTATGTCTACTGAAACTTTAGAACAAGCAACCCCATTAACTGCAAAAGATTTTTCCTCTGACCAAGAAGTACGTTGGTGCCCTGGTTGTGGTGATTATTCAATTTTAGCACAAGTTCAAAAAGTAATGCCTACCATTGGTATTCCTAAAGAAAATATTGTTGTAGTAAGTGGTATTGGTTGTAGTAGCCGTTTCCCTTATTATATGAACACTTATGGCATGCACTCGATTCATGGTCGTGCAACTGCGGTTGCAAGTGGTTTAAAAGCTTCTCGCCCTGAATTAAGTGTTTGGATTGTTGCTGGTGATGGTGACTCCATGAGTATTGGCGGTAACCATACCATTCATATGCTAAGAAGAAATTTCGATGTTAACTTTTTAGTTTTCAATAATCAAATTTATGGTTTAACAAAAGGTCAATATTCACCAACCTCTGAGATTAATAAAATAACCAAGAGCACTCCAATGGGAAGCATTGACCATCCATTTAATCCTGCTGCATTAGCATTAGGTGCTGATGCTACATTTGTTGGTCGTACCATGGATCGTGATCCAAAGCATATGCAATTTATGATTACACGTGCTCATCAACATAAGGGAACTTCCTTCCTTGAGATTTATCAAAACTGTAACATATTTAACGATGGCGCTTTTGAAATATTTACAGAAAAAGGAACCAAGCCTTTACATACTTTATTTGTTGAACAAGGCAAACCAATGACTTTTGGTGCCAACGGCGAGCTAGGTATTCGTTTTGATGGCATGCGCCCCGAAGTAGTAACAATTGGCGATAAATATAGTGCTGATGATTTATGGATTCATGATGAAAAAGATTTTTATAAAGCACAAGTATTAACTCGTTTATTTGATAACCCATCGGAAG
>CANETM010000113.1 GCA_947441205.1 Bacteroidota bacterium
ATAACTGAATTACTATTTTCAGAAAAACGAAAATAAATGATTGAAAATAATATAATTCAACAAAAAATTCATGAGGTTAGGGGAGAAATGGTGATGCTAGATTTTGATTTGGCATTTTTATATGAAGTAGATACTAAAATTCTAAATCAAGCTGTTAAAAGAAATATTGAACGATTTCCTAGCGATTTTATGTTTAGGTTAACCCAAATTGAATGGGGTAATATGATATCACAAAATGTGATATCATCAGCCGGAACTAGGAATAAAATTGCAACTCCATTTGCCTTCACAGAGCACGGAGTTGCCATGATTTCTGGGGTTTTAAAAAGTGAGAAGGCTATTAAGATGAACATTTCAATTATTAGATTATTTATTGAAATGAAAAGAGTGCTCATTAAAAATGCAAGTATAAAGGGGCAGTTGCAAGAAATGAGAGAAAAGATAGGAGAACATGATATTCAATTGAACAAAATTTACGACACAATTGAACATCTTTTGGATTTATCTATTGCTAAAGTGAAATGGGAGGATAGGGATAAAATTGGATTTAAGGAATAGAAAAAATCACTTAATGTTCTATATGTTTATTCTTTATGTTAGAAAATTAATCTCATCACATAGTCGTCCATAAAGAATCCATTGCCAATATCAAATTTAAATTCCTGCTCTTTAATAAAACTATTCTTTAAATAAAATGTATAGTCTTTATTATGTTTGTTTACTTGAAGGAATAGGGAAGACGATCCTTCTGCTTTTGTTACTTCAATAGCCTTATTTAACAATGCTTTTCCAGCTCCTGTTCCATGTGCGCTTGGTAAAACGTATAGCTTGTTGAGTTTATGCGCACTCCCTTCCTCTTTACTCACGGAACAAAATCCAATATCCGCTCCATTTAAATTAGCAATATAAAATTGATGACCTTTCGCAAATTGTTCGGCTAATGATGTATCACTATACATCCATTCCAGCATAAAATCAATTTGTTCCTGTGAAATGATATGTCCGTATGTGCTAGGCCAGGTGCGCTCCGAAACGGATCGGATAAAGGCTCTATCTTCAAGTGTTGCAGGTCTTATCATTATTTCACTCATAATTAGTAAGGGGTAATAGTAGTGTAAATAAACGAGCCTCTAATTAGAGGCTCGTTGTTGATTTATAGTTGGGCTAAACTTTCTTCAATGGTTTGAATCCTCGCTAAAGCATCGGCTTTTTTCTTTTGTTCAACAGCTAGAATTTCTGGCTTTGCATTTTGCACAAATTTTTCATTGTTTAATTTCTTATCAACAGAAGCAAGGAATCCTTTTTGATGTTCCAAATCCTTCAATAAATTATCTTTCAAGCTAGCCGTATCAATCGCTTGATCTGCTACTAAATAAAATTTATCTTTTTCTAATGCCACTACAATGCTAGATCCAACAGCTGCATTTGTATAAGCAACGCTTTTCGCATTTACTTGCTTAGCTAATATATTTTGGATGGTTTGGTAGGCAGTGTTATTCTCAGATTGAATATGTAAGTCAATAGCTTCCTTTGGTTTGATTTGATTTTTATTTCTTGCATCACGTAGGGTAGAAATCACATTCTTAAGTAATGCACCTGCATTTAAAACAGCTTCATTCACTTTTCCAATGGCTTCATATTCTTTAACACATAAATCCTGGGTCTGCGTTTTTAATGCATGGTGTAATTCCTCGGTTATGAATGGCATGAATGGATGTAACAATTGTAATAAAGAATCATAAAATTCAATACTCTTATTGTAAACATCGGCATGAATAGGCTGCTCAAATCCTGGTTTGATCCATTCTAAATACCAACTACAATAATCATCCCATATTAATCCGTAAATGGTTTTTAAGGCTTCGCTTAAACGAAACTCTTTTAACATCCCATCTACTTCAATTTGTGTAGCACTTAATTTTGCTTGGAACCAATCCATTGCAAAAGCAGCATCTTGTTCCACTTTTCCTTCCGAACTAATACGCGGCTCCCACATTTTCAACAATTTTGCTGCGTTCCATAATTTGCTATTGAAATTTCTTCCTTGCTCTAAAGTAGATTCATCAAATAATAAATCGTTTCCAGCAGGAGAAGCAATCATGATACCAAAACGAACAGCGTCCGCTCCATATTGATCAATGAGTCCCAATAAGTCAGGAGAATTACCCAAACTCTTACTCATTTTACGTCCTTGCTTATCGCGCACAATACCCGTAAAGTAAACATCCTTAAATGGTATCTTGCCCATATACTCTTCGCCCGCCATAATCATACGCGCTACCCAAAAGAAAATAATTTCAGGGGCAGTCACTAATGTACTAGTAGGGTAGTAATAATTTATTTCGGCATTGTTTGGATTCGACATACCCTTGAATACTTCAATTGGCCATAACCAACTACTAAACCAAGTATCTAAACAGTCCGCATCCTGTGTCAAAGTTTTTCCTTTTGTTTCAGGATATTTTACATTTACCGCTGCTTCATTTTCTGCAACATAAACATTTCCTTCAGCATCATACCATGCTGGGATACGATGTCCCCACCATAATTGACGGCTAATACACCAGTCCTTGATATTATCCATCCAATGGCGGTATACATTTTTAAATTTAGCAGGATGAAATTGTATTTCATCACTCATCACGGCTTCTAATGCAGGCTCTGCTAATTGTTTCATATCCACCCACCATTGTAAACTTAATCTTGGTTCTACAACCGCATCGGTTCTTTCACTGAATCCTACTTGATTTACGTAGTCTTCTAATTTCACTAAATTTCCACTCGCTTCTAAGTCAGCTGCGATTATTTTTCTAACTTCTAAACGATCCTTGCCAATATACATGGGGGCTGCCTCGTTCATAGTTCCGTCCTCATTCAATGTTTCAATTACTTCTAAGCCATGTTTTTGGCCTAGGTTAAAGTCATTGATATCATGTGCAGGAGTTACTTTCAATGCGCCAGTTCCAAATTCTATTTCAATATAATCATCAGCAATAATAGGAATACGGCGATTAATCATGGGAACAATTGCATGCTTGCCTACTAAATTTTTATATCTATCATCCTTGGGGTGCACACATATTGCTGTGTCTCCAAAAATGGTTTCAGGTCTAACGGTTGCAATGGTTATATATTCATCACCAGGTAAATCTAATTTGTAACGGATATGGTACATTTTACCATTAACTTCCTTATGTATTACTTCCTCATCACTTAAAGCAGTTTTTGCGCGTACATCCCAATTAATCATACGTTTGCCGCGATAAATTTTCCCCTTATTGTATAAGTCAACAAATACTTTAATTACGGTTTCATAGTAATCTGGATCCATGGTAAAGGAAGTTCGATCCCAATCCAAGCTACAGCCCATTTTTCTTAACTGCTGTAAAATAATGCCACCGTATTTTTCTTTCCATTCCCAAGCGTATGTCAAAAATTCGTCTCTAGATAAAGATGATTTTGCAATTCCTCTTTCCCTTAACATGGCAACCACTTTCGCTTCCGTTGCAATAGAAGCATGGTCCGTTCCTGGAACCCAACAAGGATTCATTCCTTGCATGCGAGCACGACGAACTAAAATATCCTGAATGGTATTGTTTAAGCAATGGCCCATGTGTAAAACGCCTGTAACATTGGGAGGCGGAATGACCACTGTATAAGCCGGTTTATTATTTGGCTCACTGTGGAAATATCCATTTTCGATCCAATGCTGATACCATTTACTTTCTACTTCCCCTGGTATATAATTTTTGCTCAGTTCCATGCTTTTTTCTTTACCTAAATTGAGCCACAAAAATAAGGAAAAGCCACTAGCTTATTTTGACAAAAATGTACGAACTTGGACCCCAATGGAATTTGCAGTTGTAGATATTGAAACCACAGGTGGAATGCCACAATCTCATGGCATTACTGAAATTGCTATAGTGATACATAATGGGGTAGAAGTAACGGGCAAATATGTCACCCTCATTAACCCTAGACAAAAGATACCTCCATTTATAGTGAATATGACAGGTATTAGTGATGATATGGTATCAAGGGCGCCTCTTTTTGAGGAAGTGGCACCTCAAATTTATAATTTATTAAAGGATCGAATATTCGTAGCACATAATGTTAGTTTTGATTATGGCTTTGTCCACTATTTATTAAACCACCATGGTTATGAATGGTCAGCTCAAAAATTGTGTACTATTCGATTGAGTAAAAAAGTTTTTCCTGGTTTATTAAAATATGGATTGGGTTCTTTAACGCGTGATTTAGGTATTCGTATTGAGGGGCGTCACCGTGCCTGGGGTGATGCAGCTGCAACAGCGCAGGTTTTAACTATGGCCATTGAAAAAGAGGGGATGGCACCTATCCATACCTTATTAAATAAAAAAGAACCCCGCAAAAAAATAGCGCCACCTAGTGAAGGAGACGCTATTTAATTTTTATTCTTAGCTATTTTATTTAAGTAATTAACTCGAATATTTCACTTGCGACTTAGGATCTAGTAATCCGCTGTAATTCCTGTATAGTTTTGAGGTGTGATTTGCTTTAATTCTTTTTTCAAAGCAGCAGTCACTTTTAATCCGTCTATAAATTTATGCATTGATTTTTTATCAATCTTACTGTTTCCTCTTGTTAAATCTTTTAAGGCTTCATATGGGTTTGGATATTTCTCACGACGTAAAATGGTTTGTATCGCTTCCGCTACTACTGCCCAATTATTTTCAAGGTCCTCCTGAATTTTAGCCTCATTCAATATTAATTTACCCAAACCTTTTTCTAAAGAGTTTATTGCAATAGCAATATGACCAACTGGAACGCCAATATTTCTTAATACAGTAGAATCAGTTAAGTCTCTTTGTAAACGGCTAATGGGTAATTTTGCAGCCAAATGTTCTAATAAAGCATTTGCGATACCTAAGTTTCCTTCTGCATTTTCAAAGTCAATTGGGTTTACTTTATGCGGCATCGCGCTTGATCCAACTTCGCCTTTTTTGGTTTGTTGTTTAAAGTAATCCATAGATATATAGGTCCAAATATCGCGTGACAAATCAATTAATATATTATTGATTCTTTTTAAATTATCACAATGTGCTGCAAAATTATCATAGTGTTCAATCTGCGTTGTGAACTGCATTCTTTGTAATCCTAAAACGTCTTCTACAAATTCATTGCCTAGTGATACCCAGTTCTTTTTTGGATAGGCGATATGATGTGCATTAAAGTTACCTGTTGCGCCTCCAAATTTAGCTGCATAAGGTATCGCAGCAAAAAGCTCAATTTGATTATGTAAACGCTCCACAAACACCATTACTTCTTTTCCTAAAGTAGTGGGGGAAGCGGGTTGTCCGTGTGTACGCGCTAATAAAGGAACCTTTTTCCATTGCTTTGCAAATTGGTATAATCTGTTTTGCAAATTCACTAATGCAGGTAAGGTATTGTTTTCCATAGCGTCTTTCCAACTTAATGGAATAGCCGTATTATTGATGTCTTGTGATGTCAATCCAAAATGAATCCATTCTTTTAATTCACTCGCTTTATGAGCATCTAATATTTCCTTTAAAAAGTATTCAACTGCTTTTACATCGTGATTAGTAGTAGCCTCAATTGTTTTTATTTTTTGCGCATCTTCTTCCGAAAAATTATCGACTACTGCTAAAAGTGACTTTCTTAATGCCGGGGTCAGTTTAAAAAACTTTTTATCTGCTAGAAATAAAAAATAGTGCACTTCAACTAATACTCTATACTTTATTAAGCCAAATTCTGAGAAATAGCCACTCAAATTTTGGGTTTGTTTATGGTAACGACCATCAATTGGGGATATGGAACTAAGTTG
>CANETM010000114.1 GCA_947441205.1 Bacteroidota bacterium
ACTAGATTTCATGCTTAAAATTATTTGGTGATAATCCAAGCTTCTAGCAATACGACAAAACTCCATTGCACTTTCTACCATTCCATTAGCTGTATCACCATACCTACTCATAATCCTATCACTTAATGAACCGTGATTGGTACCAATGCGCATAGCAGTTCCATGTTGTTTACATATTAAAACTAATGGCGAAAATCGTTCTCTTATTCTTTCAATTTCTTCAATATACTCGGCATCGGTATATTCAATTTGTTCAAATTTTTTCTTGTCAACATAGTTACCTGGATTCACCCTTACTTTTTCAACGATAGTTGCAGCAATCTCAGCAGCATTAGGTGTAAAATGTATATCAGCAACTATAGGTGTATCATACCCTTTTGCAATTAAAGCAGCTTTGATATTAGCTAAATTATCTGCTTCCTTTTTTGAAGGTGCTGTTATGCGCACTAATTCAGCTCCTGCTTCTATGCATTTAATTACTTGCTCCACTGTCTTATCAGTATCCATCGTATCAGTAGTGGTCATAGTTTGAACCCTTATTGGATGTCCACCCCCAATAATCAAGTTACCTATTTTTACTTCTCTTGTAATAATTCGTTTATAAGCAGTTAAAGAGTTACAATAGTATTGCATATTAAAATTGATATTATTAACTAATATTTGATTCGTTTATCTTACTCCTTTTAAAAAACCTTGTTGTAATAAAATAGTCTTTAATAAGTTCACCAGACTGGCATTATCAAATTGTGCATTATTTGATTTCAAATGCATAACAAAAAAATATGGGTGCTTATTCTCCTCAACATATCCCACTATCCAAAAGTTTGGATCAATTGATTTTTCTGATCCAATCATATAGCTTAATTGATAACTAGCATTATCCTCTTTTAAAATCATTTTTTTTAAAATATCCTGTGATTTTTTTTGAAAAGCTAATTGACCAAAATATAATTTTTTAATAAAACCTAATTGTTCATCGGCCGTTATAAGAAGTGATCCATTATTCCAGAAATTGTTTAAATCATTACTCACAATACCTTTCCCATAATGCAATGAGTCAATCGTTTTTAAAATTGCTGTTCTACCTATTTTTTCAATGATGGTATTGTAATAGTTCACCGAATCCAAACTTACCCAACTACTCGTATCATGTTTAATGTACCCTTTATCTAATCCGAGTAAAGCAGGTACTGCAAAAAATGTATTTAGTGGCGCATAGGCGGAATCTTTATACAATGTCAAATTGGTTATTGTAAATTGCCCAGATCCGTTTTCCATAAGTGCAAATGTGCCCTTTACTTTTGCGCTATCCAATAGCTTAACAATATTGGGGTCGTTTTTTACATTGTTAGGAGAACAAGCATAAGCAAAAATCACCATCAAAATAAACACACTAAATCGCTTTATCATAATATATATTTATTAATCCCAAAATTACCACTTAATACCAATAAAAACACCCCCAATTTTGGGGGTGTTTAAACTATTTTTATTGTGGAATTTTTATTCTATACCCAATAATTCAACTTCGAAAATTAAAGTTGATCCTGGTCCAATGGTTGGACCTGCAGAACGCTCACCGTAAGCTAGTTCACTAGGGATGAATAATCTCCACTTAGCGCCTACAGTCATTAATTGAACTGCGTCCTGCCATCCTTTAATCACCCCATTTAATGGAAATGTGATTGGCTCTCCTCTTTGAACAGAGCTATCAAATATTTCACCATTAATTAAAGTACCATGGTAATGACATTTTACCTTACTTTTTAAGGTAGGGTGTTCCGTTCCTGTACCAGGAGTTAAAATTAAATACTGCATGCCATTTGACATTTTAACAACGCCCTCTTTTTTGGCGTTAGCTTCTAAGAAAGCTTTTCCAGTAGCTCTGTTGATTGCGATTTTTTCTTGACTCATTTTATCTTGGTAGTTTTTAATACATACATCAATTAAGCTATCAGGGATTGCTGTTTTAGCAATCGTTCCATCAGCCATTCCTTTTTTGAACAATTCGAAATTTATATCCTGTATACCTTGTCCTTTTAAGCTTTGTGCAATTCTGTAACCTAAAGCATAAGATGCACTGTCTTTCGTATTTTTTAACGATTGTGCTGGGGATTTGGTTACAGCCAATTTTGGTTTTGTTGTTGGTGCCCCTAATTTGGCTACCGGCTTTGTTTGAGCCATTGCTGTCAAGCTACTTGCCAAGACAACTGCCACCATTATTCCTTTTTTCATATTCATACAATTAAATGTTTTATTTGATTAATCAAATCGAGCCTCAAAAATACAGCTAGCTTTCCAATAAATGCTGAATTTGACGCTCAACTTTGGCAAAATCCATGCGATTCAATACCTTTTTCAGCTCGTCTGCTATTTGAGCATTGCAAAGGTTCCCTATACTTCCTTCATGGGTATGTGCCAATTTCGTTGAATAAGTGAAATTACCTTCTTCAATCGCTATTCCAACTTTTTTATAGGCGTCTCTAAATGGCATACCCTCATTCACTAATTTATTCACTTCCTCAACACTAAATAAAAATTGATATTGGGTATCCTCTAAAATATCTTTTTTCACTTCCATATTTTCAATCATTAAGGAAGCCATTTCTATACAATTTTTTAACTGTTGAAAGGCAGGAAATAAATGCTCCTTTAACAATTGTAAATCACGATGATAACCGGAAGGTAAATTAGTAGTCATCATCATAATTTCGTTAGGTAAAGCTTTTATTCGATTACAATAGGACCTGATGAGTTCAAAAACATCTGGATTTTTTTTATGCGGCATAATGCTTGAACCTGTTGTTAATTCTTCAGGAAATTTAATAAAGCCAAAATTTTGATTCATAAACAAACAAGCATCCATACTCAATTTTGACAAGGTGTCCGCAAAATTAGACAAGGCTTGCGCAGTAACACGCTCAGCTTTACCTCGACCCATTTGAGCATATACCACATTATAATTTAAGGTATCAAAACCAAGCAACTCAGTTGTTCTTGTTCTATTAATAGGAAAAGAAGACCCATACCCAGCAGCAGATCCCAAAGGATTTTTATTAACTATTTTAAAGGCAGCTTCTAACATGATCATATCATCTACTAAACTTTCGGCATAGGCCCCTAACCATAAACCAAAAGACGATGGCATGGCTAATTGTAAATGGGTATACCCAGGTAATAAGTCGTTTTTAAATTGCTCACTCTTTGCCTGTAGTAAGTTAAATAAGACAGTCACAGATTTACTTAGGTCCATCAACTCAGAACGTAAAAATAATTTTAGATCCAATAAAACTTGATCATTTCTGCTTCTTGCACTATGAATTTTTTTACCAATATCTCCTAACTTTTCAGTTAATAACATTTCCACTTGTGAATGTATATCTTCAACTCCTGCTGATAATTGAAAATTGCCCGATTGTATGGATGTATAAATTTCAACCAACGCTTTTTTTAATTGAAATTGTTCATCTTTAGTCAATAACCCTACCTCAGAAAGCATAGTGGTATGCGCAATAGAACCAATAACATCATAAGCTGCTAGATATAAATCCATAGCTTGATCATTACCAATGGTAAACTGCTCTACGGATGTAGCTACTTTATTATTTTTTTGCCAAAGCTTACTCATGATGTAAAAATAGTTGAAAGTAATTGTATATAAGTTGAAACCCCCTGTTCAATTTCATTTAAATAAATAAACTCATCGGCTGTATGACTTCGCGCTGAATCACCAGGTCCCATTTTTAAAGTAGGGAATGGCATTAGTGCTTTATCCGATGTAGTTACTGATCCATAATATCCCTTTCCTAATTTTAAACCCGATGTAATTAAAACATGATCAAATGCAATACCAGTTGAGCGCATTCTCAATGATCTTGGCGTTACAGTTGCTTGCACATTTTTGTCAATGGTTGCTAATATTTCCTCGAAGCTATACAACTCATTTACACGCACATCAACAACCATTTTACAACTTGATGGAACAACATTGTGTTGTTTGTTATCTGTTTCAATAACTGTAACACTCATTTTTACAGCACCTAATAACTCAGATACCTTATCAAATTGAAAGGTTCTAAACCAATTCAAGTCTGGCAATATTTTGTACAATGCACTTTCTCCTTCTTCTCTTGCAGCATGACCCGCTTTACCTGTTGCTACTACATCCAAAACCATTAGTCCACGCTCGGCAATAGCCATTTCCAATAGGGTTGGCTCTCCTACAATACCAAAATCAATGGGAGGCAATGAATTTAAAGCTAACTCAATTCCATCATGTCCTGAAATTTCCTCCTCTGCGGATGCAACTAAAATAATATTATAGGGTAAATTTTGTTGATCATAATAAAATAAAAAACAGGCAATCAAACTTACTAAACATCCGCCCGCATCATTACTTCCTAATCCAAAAAGTTTACCCACATTTTCAATTGGTGAAAAGGGATCCAAAGTATATCCTTTATTTGGTTTTACAGTATCATGATGTGAGTTAAGTAAAATATTAGGTTTTGCTTCATCGTAGTGCAAATTCATCGCCCAAATATTATTTTTAACCCTTTCTGTTTTTACATTCTTTTGATATAAATAATCTTGAATTAAATCGGCCGTTTTATCTTCCTCTTTACTAAAAGAAGGCGTTGCAATTAGTTTTGATAATAACTGTTTTGCCTCCTTTTGTAATAAACTTATTTGAGCACTATTTTCTTGTATGTTATTTGTCTGTGACATTATATCTTGATTGTGGTACCTGCAGTACCATTAATTAATTGGTTCAATTTTTCAGCTTTACCAATGATGACTGATTGTACACCACCTTCTAAAGCCAAATACGCGTTATCAATTTTGGGTATCATACCTTCAAAAATGACATTTTGATCTTTTAATGTACCGTATGCCGGTCGATCAATAAACGCAATCACTGAACTTGGATTATTAAGGTCTGATAATACGCCTTCTCTTTCAAAGCCATAAATCAAATGTACTTGGAAATGCTTAGCCATTCCCGTTGCAATACTTTGTGCAATAGTATCGGCATTGGTATTAAGCAACTGACCATTCCCGTCATGGGTGATGGGTGCAATTACTAATTTCATATTACTATTTAGCAATTGAGTAATCAATGACTCATTAATTCCGTCCACATCTCCTACAAAACCGTAATCTATTTTAGTACCGGTTCTTTTATGCGCACTCATTAAATTTGCATCTGCTCCAGTCAAACCCATAGCATTCACACCTAGTGCTTGTAATTGAGCAACTATATTCTTATTAATATAGCCCGCATATACCATGGTTACAATTTTCAATGTTTCGGCATCCGTAATTCTTCTTCCTTCGACCATGGTTTGAGCAACTCCTAATGCTGTCCCCAAACTAGTAGCTAATTTTCCACCACCGTGCACTAAAATGGCCTGACCCTTTATTTTAGAAAAGGCAGTAAGGAATTCCGTTAACAATGTTGGATTGTCAACGATATTACCCCCAATTTTAATGACATATAATTTTTCCATATTTATTTTGTGTTCATCTTACTCAATTAACTTATTTTATGCTACTATAAGGAGCTTAAAATAGAGGATAGCACCGATTGTGCAGCCCAAACTCTATTCGATGCTTCTTTAGTTACTAAACTGTTGTTACCATCTAAAATCTCATCACTCAATTCTACATTTCTTCTCACAGGTAGGCAATGCATAACTTTTGCATTATTGGTTATTGCTAATTTTTGATTTGTTAACATCCAATTTGCATCTATGCAAAGTACTTTACCATAATCACTGTAACTGCTCCAATTTTTTACATATACAAAGTC
>CANETM010000115.1 GCA_947441205.1 Bacteroidota bacterium
CCCACTTTTCAAACACTTCTAATACTTGGGCTTCCTTTCCTTTTTCAACCACCATCAACATTCTTTCCTGACTCTCACTTAACAATAGCTCCCATGCTTTCATGTTTTGTTGACGTGTTGGAACTTTATCTAAATCAATACGCATACCCACTTGTCCTTTAGCACTCATTTCAGCAGTTGAACAAATAATTCCAGCAGCGCCCATATCCTGCATACCAACAACACCACCAGTTTCAATAACTTCTAAACAAGCTTCTAATAATTTCTTTTCTTGAAATGGATCTCCTACTTGCACTGCCGGTAATTCCTCAACACTGTCCGCTGTAATTTCTGCAGATGCAAAACTTGCTCCACCAATTCCATCTTTACCAGTGGCACTTCCTACAAAAAAAACAGGATTACCTTCACCTAAAGCAATGGCACTAACTGTTTTACCAGCTTTCACAATACCAACACTCATTGCGTTTACTAAAGGATTAGTATGATAACAATTTTCAAAATATAATTCACCGCCCACTGTTGGAACACCAAAACAGTTCCCATAATGTCCAATTCCATGGACTACTCCTGCTAATAATCTTTTTGTTTTTGCATCCTCAAGCTTACCAAAACGCAAACTATTTAAAGAAGCGATTGGACGTGCACCCATCGTGAAAATATCTCTCTGTATACCACCTACACCTGTTGCCGCTCCTTGAAATGGCTCCAATGCACTAGGGTGATTATGGCTTTCTATTTTAAATACAACACCATAATCATTTCCAATATCCATTAATCCCGCATTTTCTTCCCCAGCTGCGACTAACATTCTACCACCATCACGAGGCAATGTTTTTAACCATTTAATAGAATTTTTATAACTACAATGTTCGCTCCACATTCCACTAAAAGCACATAGTTCAGTGAAGTTTGGGGTACGACCCAACTTTTGTTTTATTAACTCAAATTCTTGTTCTGTTAACCTAAGCTGTTGTGCGGTTTTGGCAGTGATTTCCATTTAATTATTCTTATTACTTTAAATATGTTGCAAATGTACAAAATGAGGGGCTATGCATTTTATGGAATTACCAACATATTTGACGAACTTTTAAAGCTCTTTGAATATCAATCTTTTATAGACCACATACTAATTAAAATAATATTTAATATTTATATTTTATTAACATTATCCATTTTTTTATATCTAATTTTTAAATATTTTATCAATTCTTACTTATTTTCGTGCACACAAAGCAAATATTGAGTAATATTTCTTATATAATTTATTTTTTAAATATTTAAACATTCGTATCATGTCTAAATCTAAATTGGAGTACATCTGGTTGGATGGTTACAAACCAACACAGTCTTTAAGAAGCAAAACAAAAATTGAAAACAACTTTAGCGGTAAGCTAGCTGATTGTGATATGTGGTGCTTTGATGGTTCTTCGACCGAACAAGCTCCAGGTGGATCAAGTGACTGTTTATTAAAGCCTGTTTTTATTTGTAATGATCCAGGTCGCAAGGATGCATACTTAGTAATGTGTGAAGTATTAAATGCTGATGGTACCCCACATGCTACAAATGGTCGCGCAACAATCGAAGATGATGATAATGATTTCTGGTTTGGATTTGAGCAAGAATATTTTTTATGGAATCCAGCGACTAACAAACCATTAGGTTTCCCTGAAGGTGGTTACCCTGGCCCTCAAGGTCCTTACTACTGTTCAGTGGGTGCTAACAATGCATATGGTAGAAATATTGTTGAAGAACATTTAGATGTTTGTTTAGATGCAGGCTTAAATGTAGAAGGCATTAATGCTGAAGTAGCTGCAGGACAATGGGAATTCCAAATTTTTGCAAAAGGTGCTAAAGAAGCTGGTGACCAAATTTGGGTTGCAAGATATTTATTAGAAAGAATTGGAGAAACATATGGCGTTTCCATCAACTGGCATTGTAAACCATTAGGTACATTAGATTGGAACGGATCAGGTATGCACGCAAACTTCTCAAACACAACATTGAGGACTTGTGGTAAGAAAGAAGTGTATGATGCAATTTGTGAATCATTCCGTCCATTTGTAAAAGAACATATTGAAGTTTACGGAGCAGACAACCATTTACGTTTGACTGGCAAGCATGAAACAGCTTCAATCCATGACTTCTCATTTGGCGTTTCTGATAGAGGTGCAAGTATTCGAATTCCAATTGGAGCAGTTGAAAAAGGGTGGAAAGGATGGTTAGAAGATCGTCGTCCAAACTCTGCAGCGGATCCTTATAAAGTTGCTGCAAGAATAATTAAGACGGTGAAAACTGCAAAGGTTTAAAGGCTCCAAAAATTAAGGTTTTTTAGAATTTCTATTCATAAAAGTGTTTTGAAATGAAATCCCCCAAGAAATTGGGGGATTTTTTGTGCATTATTGGTTTTATAATTCCAAAAAGGGTAAAAAATAGTGGGTAAATTTGCTTTCTTTCCTAAATTAAAAAATTATTAATATGTCATTAAGAACAGACGCAGTGAATCATGTGAGTCATGGTAATGTGATTTCACCTGATATTAAAGGCGCTAAAATTACAGGCGTTTTTGGTGAAAGTGTTTTTACTTTAAAAACAGCAAGAGAATATTTAAGTGACGAGGCGTACAAAAGTTTAACAACTAGTGTTAGAGGTGGTAAAAAAATTGATCGCTCAGTTGCTAGTCAAATTGCATCAGGCATGCGTGCTTGGGCTGAAAGCAAAGGTGTAACACACTATACGCACTGGTTTCAACCTTTAACCGGAAGCACTGCTGAAAAGCATGACTCCTTTTTTACTTTAAAAAGTGATGGAACGGCTATTGAAGAATTTGAAGGTGCAGCATTAATCCAACAAGAGCCAGATGCTTCCTCATTCCCTAATGGTGGATTGAGAGCTACTTTTGAAGCAAGAGGATATTCGGCATGGGATCCATCTTCTCCCCCATTCATTATTGAAATTGGCAACGGTAAAACATTATGTATACCTACTATATTTATTGCTTATACAGGTGAGTCATTAGACTACAAAGCACCATTGATGAAAGCAGTGGAGTCATTAAATAAAGCGGCTGTTACTGTTTGTAATTATTTTGATAAAAACGTAACTAAAGTAACCCCAACACTTGGTTGGGAACAAGAATATTTTGTAATTGATGAAGCCTTAGTAAATGCAAGACCCGACTTAGTACAATGCGGACGAACTGTATTTGGTTTTACGCCTGCTAAAGGACAACAATTAGAAGATCATTATTTTGGATCTATTCCTGAAAGAGTTTATGCCTTTATGCGTGACTTTGAAAATGAATCTTATAAATTAGGTATCCCTTTAAGAACTAGACATAACGAGGTTGCACCTGCTCAATTTGAGTGTGCTCCTATTTTTGAAGAAGTAAATATTGCAGTGGATCACAATATATTATTAATGGATGTGATGACAAGGGTTGCTAAGCGTCATCGCTTAGTAGTCTTGTTACATGAAAAACCATTTGCTGGCATTAACGGAAGTGGAAAGCATAATAACTGGAGTTTAGCTACCGATACAGGTGTGAATTTATTAGCACCGGGTAAAACACCAAAAACAAATTTGATGTTCCTTACCTTTTTTGTGAATACCATTAAAGCAGTGCATGATTATGCTGATATATTAAGAGCATCCATCGCATCTGCCTCTAATGATTTCCGTTTAGGCGCTAATGAAGCACCCCCTGCAATTATTTCGGTATTTGTTGGCGACTATTTAACAAGAGTATTGAATGATGTTGAAAGCCGCGTTGGCACTAAGTTTGACGAACAAGACGAAGCCATTTTGAAAATTGACTTACACAGAAGCATACCTGAATTATTAATTGATAATACTGACCGTAATAGAACTTCACCTTTTGCATTTACTGGAAATAAATTTGAATTCCGTGCCGTGGGCTCAACTGCAAACTGCGCATTACCAATGACTGTTTTGAATACTATTGTGGCGGACACTTTAAATAAATTCTCTGCTGAAGTAGAAGCTTTAATAAATAAAGGAGACAAAAAAGAAATTGCGATTATGCAAGTCATTCAAAAGTATATTGTTTCAAGTAAAAAGATTTTATTTGAAGGCGATGGCTACAGTGAAGCTTGGCATAAGGAAGCTGAAAAAAGAGGATTGCCAAATTTAAAAACAACACCAGTTGCATTAGATGCAATGGTTACTGAGAAAGCTAAAAAAGTATTTTTAGAAAATGGCATTTATACACATTCTGAATTAGAAGCACGTCATGAAATTGAATTAGAAAAGTACATTAAAAAAGTGCAAATTGAAGCACGTGTAATGGGCGACTTAGCAACTAACCATATTATCCCAGCTGCTATTAAGTATCAAAATGAATTATTGAAAAATGTAAGCTTACTTCGTGAAGCTGCTTTACCTGAAAAATTATACAAAGGACAACTTACTTTGTTAAAAGATGTAAGCACGCATATTCAACAAGTTTATGAAAATGTTCATGCTATGGTGGAGGAAAGAAAGGTTGCAAACAACTTAGAACATTCACGCGAAAAAGCAATTGCTTACGAGGCGAAAGTAAAAGCTCAATACTTTGATAAAATTCGTTACCACGTTGATAAATTAGAGCAATTAGTGGATGATGAATTATGGACTTTGCCTAAGTATAGAGAATTATTATTTTTACGCTAGTGCTATGAATTAAAAACACAAATAAAAATAGGGGCTCCTTCATGGGGCCCCTATTTTTATTTCATCAGAGAATTTTTTATAGCCTTTTACCTTTCAATAAAAGTAGTAAAAGAAAATAATTAAAAAAGGAGCTCCTTTATGGGGCTCCTTTTTTAATTTCATTAGAGAATTTTTTCGAGCTTTTATATTTATTTTAAAAGCAATGAAAAAATTACTTCATTTTAAATGTCTCCAAAAACTTCGTAGTAAAATTTCCTTTTCTAAAATCCTCATTTTGCATTAATTGTAAATGAAAAGGAATAGTAGTTTTCACACCTTCAATTACATATTCGCTCAATGCACGATACATGGTATTAATAGCTTCTTCACGTGTTTGCGCAACCGTAATTAATTTGCCAATCATTGAATCGTAGTATGGAGGAATTACATAACCTGCATATACATGACTGTCAACACGAACACCGTGTCCACCTGGCGTATGCAATACCGTTATCTTTCCTGGTGAAGGACGGAAATCATTGTATGGATCTTCTGCATTGATACGACATTCAATGGCATGTAATTTTGGCTCGTAGTTTTTACCTGAAATTTTTTCTCCAGCAGCAATTTTAATTTGCTCTTTAATTAAATCATAACTAACTACTTCTTCTGTTACGCAATGTTCTACTTGAATACGCGTATTCATTTCCATGAAGTAAAAATTACGATGTTTGTCAACTAAAAATTCAATGGTGCCAACACTTTCATAATTAATTGCTGAAGCCGCTTTAATGGCTGCCTCTCCCATTCTTTGACGAAGTTCAGGTGTCATGAATGGCGAAGGAGATTCTTCCACTAACTTTTGGTGTCTTCTTTGAATAGAACAATCACGCTCACTCAAATGACAAACATTTCCGTATTGGTCTCCTGCAACTTGTATTTCTATATGTCTTGGTTCTTCCACAAATTTCTCCATGTACAAACCATCATTTTTAAAACTTGCACCTGCTTCCATTTTAGCCGTATCGTATGCTTTTTCAA
>CANETM010000116.1 GCA_947441205.1 Bacteroidota bacterium
AAAGGAAGAGTGGTAATTATTTTAATTCAAAACTAATTCCTTGTTCGGGGTAAATAATGGAAAGCCCCAATTGATTGGCATCCTTAATTTGAATTTTTATCGTTTGTTCACAATTACCACAAGGTTTGATATGGGTAACAATAATATTAACTGACTTTAAATTTTGATTCGCTAAATTATTTAATGTATTTAATTCATGCATTAATAGTTGAGGTGTAAGATGTCCGAACAGCGCTTTATCAGGTATGCTATTATCAAATGAAACTTCAATGAATATACCCTTTAACTTATTTTCTTTAATTAAGGGTGCAATTGCTTTCCATAGTAAATTAAGTTTATTGGATTTTTCAACAGTGTCAGCACCCGTATCACCTAAGTATAAAAGGTAATCTTGGTTTTGTCTCACTAAAAAAGCACTGCTTTCATAAGGATTTACATGGCTTAATGAATAAGGAGTAACGTATAGCTCTGTATTGGGAATTAATATTTCATTTCCTTCAGTAAGTGGTTGGTAAGTGTATTTATTTAAAATGGGTTTGTCACCTTCATTGGCGAAATTGGCCCAACTTTTCCAAGTAAAATAATTATTTTTTAAAACATCAATGACAGAGGCAAAACCATAAATAGGCTTTGCAATATCATTAGGCGCATTTAAAACAAGTCCAGCCAAGTGATCTAAATGACCATGTGAAATAAAATAGGCTTTAATATGTTTTTTTTGAATTTCCTCAGCACTTGCTTCCTTAAACAATGAATTTTTAAGCGCTACTTGAAGGCCGGCATTAATCGTACCTGCGTCTAAACAAATGTAATTTTCTGTTCCTTTTTTTGCTACTAAGTATGCCGATAAATTTGATTCATCTAATCCACCTTTAACGCCAAGTGGAATTATTTTAAATCCATTGTCATTTCCACTTGCTTTATTATTTACTTGGGCATCGGATGTAAAATAAAGTATACAAAAAACTAGGGTGATAAGCTGTTTCAGACGCATGATATTTAACATATTCAGTAAAATTAATTTAAATTATCGTTAGCCAGTTAATATGAGACTAATTTTTACGATAATAGTGTCCATTTTGCTATTAGCAAATACAAAAAGCATTGCGCAGCTAGATTCGAATTCAAAACCAATGCTATTTATTGGACATCCTACACGTATAAGTACCTTAGACAGTTTAATTAATAATGCCTCTAGCCTAGCCCTTAATTCAAAGGACTACGACTATCAACTAAAACAATATACAGCAAAAGACAGCCTTTTACCGATAGTCAACAACTACCAATACATCAATGATTCCATCATGATAAGTGTAGCCAATCATTTTTTTAATGATTTAGCTTTCGGCAATAGCGTTCCTAAATTAGACCATAATGGAGTTAAGTTTAAAATGAATGTTAATGAAGTCCCATTGTTAGTAAAAAAGTATGCTGAAAAAGAATCACTCAATGAACTTGTTAAGTACTATACAAAAGGCAGTAAAGAAGTTAGCATCATTTTAGATACACTCAAATTTTATCAAGCTATTAATATGGTTAATGCTGATAAAGTAAAAGTATTACAAAATGCAGCAAATGATTTTAGGTGGTTGAATGCCATCAAAAAATCCAATAAATTTATTTTAGTCAATATACCTTCAGCACAATTAAAGGCGTATGATAGTAATAAACTAATTATGTCAATGCGGGTAATTGTTGGCAAATCAAGTACTCCAACAAATACTTTGACATCGCAAATTAACAGAGTTATTTTAAATCCTTATTGGATGGTTCCTAAAAGTATTATCAAAAATGAAATGTTTGATAAGTACAAAGCTGATAAAGATTATTTTTTTAAAAATGGCTTTACCTTAATTAACGCGTCTTATAAAACGGTTGATCCCTGTAATTTAGATATCACTAAATACAGTAAGGATAATTTCCCATTTATGGTTCGACAGGGAACAGGTTTGGATAATTCATTAGGACTTTTAAAAATTGAATTTGAAAGTCCCTCCTCTATTTACTTACATGACACACCGCAAAAGGAGTTGTTTAAAAATAATAAACGCTTTTATAGTCATGGATGTATTCGAATGGAAAGGCCCATTGATATAGGTAATTGGTTATTACAAAATAACCGAATAGCAATTGATACATTCGATTTTAAACAGCCATCAAAATATACTATTCCACGTCCAATACCTGTTACCATTGCAACGCAAGTAATAATATGGTATAGCCTTATCGATTTTGATAATAAAGGAGCGTTGAAATTTTATCAAAATGTTTACAAGAAGTAATAGCTGATTTTTAGAGGAAATAATAATTCCGGGACGTTATTTATTCTTCGAGTAGGTTTCGAAAAATATGTCTATAAAAACTATTTCAGTTATATGACTATTTTTATACGAGTCACTTTTTCTAATATTTTCTATTTTTTGAAAAAGAAATTTTTGTTCGTCAATCCAAGTTGTAGCAATATCATGAAATGGAAAATCAATTAACGCATTTTCACAATCTTGATTCAAATTAAAAAGTGTTTTCATTTATTAATCAAGTGCATTTAAAATATCTGAAGAAGATATTTCTAAAGCGCTAGCAATTTTGTGAATTTGAAAAATACTGGTATTGATTTTGCCTAGCTCTATTCTACTTAATTGTGTATAATCCATATCTGCATTAAAAGCTAATGTCTCTAATGTAAGATGGCTATCCATTCTTAATTGGCGAATACGCATTCCGATCAGTTTGGCGACCGTATCTTTATTATGAGGCATTTGCAAATGTGTAATAATAACCGCGTCAATTCAATGGCAAATATGCCATCATTAAAATATGGCAAACATGCCATATTTTGTGTTCTTATAAAATCAGAAGCGCATTGTAATATAAAAGGAAGAAAACGCTGGAGTGTATTAAAGGCTTCTTTAAAGTTAAACTAAATTATATACAATAATATACTTTTGACTAAATAATAACATATGACTAATCAATGTTGTGTTATCTTTGCAGTCCTTTAAATGAAAAAGCGATTAATCATATTAACATTATTACTATTTATAAACCTAGGTTTATTTAGTAAGGAACATGCAGAAGTTCATACTGCTGAAATATCATCCAATGATAATGAGGATAGAATTGCTTATTTGTCTCAAAAATTTAATATTAGTAAAGCAGCTATTAGCATTGCCATTAAGGGATACGAAAAACTTAGGGAACTTGGACAAATAAGTAATAGCATGTATTTAACTATTGTTGACTTTAGTAAACCAAGTAATACCGAACGTTTTTATGTTATTGATATGATTAAGGAGCAAGTGATTATAAAAACATTAGTAGCGCATGGTAAAAATTCAGGCACTTTAATACCAAGTGAATTTTCAAATAAAATTTCGTCTTTAAAAAGTAGTTTAGGATTTTATGTAACGGGTAATACATATAATGGTAAACATGGAACATCGCTGATTTTAGATGGTGTCGAAAAGGGCATTAATGATCAAGCAAAAAACCGGGCTATTGTTTTACATGGTGCTAACTATGTGAGTAGTAATTTGATTAGTGATGGTCATACACCCATTGGCCGTAGCTTTGGTTGCCCTGCTGTACCCAACAATAAAGTTAAAAGTATCATTGCTGCCATTAAAGGGGGTACTTGTATGTTTGTATATGCGCCAAATTCAGAGTACACGCAAAAATCATTGCTCGCTAAATAATGTATTTAGCTTACCTATGTTTTTCATAATTTTACAGTACTAATTCATTTAAAACATAGCTATGACCAAGTATGTAATTATATCTCTATTTACATTTTCACCCATCTTATTGTTCGCTCAAAAAAAAGGAGCCAAAAAACCTAGCTCAAAATCAACGACTACAGCTGTAGCTAATAATATCAGTTCCATTCAAGCACCTATGAAGTTATGGTATGAAAATCCAGCAAACCATTTTGAAGAGGCTTTATTATTAGGCAATGGAATGCAAGGTGCTACCGTATTTGGAGGTATTTCAATTGATAAAATATATTTAAACGATTTAACACTTTGGTCAGGTGAACCTGTTAACGCCAATATGAATCCACAAGCTTACAAGTATTTACCAGATGTTCGAAAAACATTAAAAGAAAATAATTATAAAAAAGCCGATCAACTCATTAAAAAATTACAAGGAAAGTATTCAGCTTCCTATGCACCACTGGGCACTTTGTTATTAGAAATGAATGATGATCCTTATATCACTGATTATAACAGAGAATTAGATATTGATCAAGCTATTGCTAAAGTAAAAACAACTTCTAATGCTAATGTAATTGAAAGAGAATATTTGGTATCTAATCCTGATAAAATTGTTGCCATACATTTAACGAGTAAAAAACCAGGTGCATTGGGCTTTACGATTCGTTTTCAATCTTTATTAAAATATGAAAAAACAATTGGAAGCAATACTATTACCATTCAAGGTTTAGCACCCATAAAAGCAGATCCGCCTTATTTGCAAAAAAATAAAAATTCAGTAGTTTTTGAAAATAAAAAAGGTACCCGATTTTCAACCATTATCAAAATTCAAAACACGAATGGTAAAATTACCAAAACGGATTCAAGCTTAACTTTATCGGACGCAACTGACGCAACTTTATATATTTCAATGGCTACTAGCTTTAATGGTTTTGATAAGGATCCAGCATTAAAGGGTTTAAATAATGTGTCCATTGCAAATACACAATTAAATAATGCGAGTAATTTAGGTTGGGCTGAAATCAAAAAAAAACATGTTAAAGATTATCAAAGTTTTTACAATCGTGTACAACTAAAATTAAGTAATAAGGATACAGTAAATTTACCTACCGATCAAAGACTTATCAGATATGCAACAGGAGCCCCAGACCCCTATTTAGAAACTTTATATTTTCAATACGGTCGATATTTATTAATATCAAGTTCTCGTACCCCATATGTTCCTGCTAATTTACAAGGATTATGGAATCCATATATTCAACCACCATGGTCAAGTAATTATACGATGAACATTAATGCCGAAGAAAATTATTGGCTTGCTGAGAGCACTAATTTAGCTGAAATGCATTTACCCTTTTTACAATTCATTGGCAACTTAGCTACAACCGGAAAAGTAACTGCAAAAACATTTTATAATATGCCAGGATGGGTCACGCATCATAACTCTGATATTTGGGCGATGTCAAATCCTGTTGGTGATTTTGGTAATGGTGATCCTTCATGGGCAAATTGGCCAATGGGTGGCACTTGGGCTTCCACACATTTATGGCAACATTATTTATATACTGGAGATAAAATATTTTTGGAAAAGCAAGCTTATCCATTAATGAAAGGCGCAGCTGAATTTTGTTTAGCATGGCTAGTACAGGATAACGATGGAAAGTATATCACTTCACCATCCACCTCGCCTGAAAATAAATTTATAACACCTACGGGTTATGAAGGTGCAACATCATTTGGCAGCACGGCTGATTTAGCCATGATTCGTGAATTGTTTTTAAACATTATTGCAGCTCAAAAAATATTAAATACAGATCCTGATTTTACGGACAAAATAAATAATAGCTTAATCAATTTATATCCTTATCAAATTGGACATAAAGGAAATTTACAAGAATGGTATTATGATTGGGAGGATGCCGAACCAAAGCATAGGCATCAAAGTCATTTATATGGTTTAT
>CANETM010000117.1 GCA_947441205.1 Bacteroidota bacterium
CACCTGTAGTTGCAGTAACAGCTTTGTATCATGTAGGTTCAAAAAATGAAGACACTGCACGAACAGGATTTGCGCATTTCTTTGAGCACTTATTATTTGAAGGTTCTGAAAATATTAAGCGTGGTGAGTTTGATAAGTATATTACCAATGCAGGTGGTGCCTTAAATGCCAATACTTCACAGGATCGTACTTTTTATTATGAGTTATTACCATCCAATCAAGTGGATTTGGGTTTGTGGTTGGAGAGTGAGCGAATGATGCATGCGAAAATTGAACAAATCGGAGTGAATACACAACGCGAAGTAGTTAAAGAGGAAAAAAGACAAAGAATGGACAACCGTCCTTATGGATCCTTTTTGAATGAAGTTTTAAAACGCGCTTTTAAGGTACACCCGTATCAATGGTCCCCGATAGGAAGTATGGATCATTTAAACGCAGCTAAATTAGACGAGTTCATTAATTTTTATAAAACTTTTTATGTACCCAATAATTGCGTGTTATCCATTGCAGGTGATTTTAATAAGGCAGATTTAAAAAAGAAAATTGAAGCTTATTTTGGGCCTATTAAAAAAGGAGCAAATGCAATTCCAAGACCAACCATTAAGGAGCCAGCCTTGGGAGGAGAAGTAAGAGATGTGATTCAAGATAATATTCAATTACCAGGTGTGTTTCAGGCTTATAGAGCGCCAAAGCAAGGGGGTGATGAATATTATGCTTTTAATGTGTTGTCCACTATTTTATCAGGTGGAGAGTCTTCTAGAATGAATAAAACGTTAGTAGATAAAAAACAACAAGCAGTAGCAGCGCAATCAGCACCTTTTTTTAATGAGGACGAGGGATTATTTATCACTTTAGCCATTGCAAATATGGGTGTGAAAATTGAAGCCTTGGAATTAAGTATGGATAGTATCATTAATGACTTGAAGACTGATTTAGTGGGGGAGAGAGAATTTCAAAAAGTAAAGAATCAAATCACCACACAAATTGTTACGAGTAATGGAACAATGGCGGGTATCGCTGAAAGTTTAGCTAACAATGAAGTGTATTTTGGGGATGCTAATTTAATTAATACAGAATTGAGTAAATACAATAAGGTAACTAGACAGGATGTATTAAATGTGGCTAAAAAATATTTAAATAAGGACAATCGTGTTGTTCTTTATTATGTACCAAAAGAAAAATCAACTACAAAGTAATTGCGTAATTGAAATGCACAACACAAAAAATAATTTTATGAAAAAATATATATATATCGCTTTATTATTGTTGCCTATAGTTTCAATGGCACAAACAATAGATCGTTCAAAAGCGCCAGCACCAGGAAAAGCACCACTTATACAAATAGGCAACCCAGTTAAATTCACCTTGGCTAATGGGATGCAAGTATTCGTAGTTAAAAATACAAAATTGCCTAGAGTCACTGCATCGCTTGCATTTGATTATGATGGTTTCGCCGAAGGCGATAAAGCGGGCGTTGCCGAAATGGCGGGTCAGTTATTGAAAAGAGGTACCACCACTAAATCAAAAGCGCAATTAGACGAAGCGGTTGAGTTTTTAGGAGGAACCTTGTCTACTTCAAGTCAGTCTGCAGCGGTTAGTTCACTTAAGTCTAATTTTCCTGCATTAATGTCCTTAATGGCTGAGGTAGTGCTTAAGCCTGCATTGGCTAATGATGAATTGGAGAAAATTCGTAAACAAACATTGTCTGCGATAGAATCAAATAAAGATGATGCGGATGCGATTTCAGGAAATGTAGTGAAAAAGTTAGTGTATGGTGCTTCACACCCTTATGGCGAAATGATGACCACTAAATCGGT
The DNA here is from genome assembly GCA_947441205.1 of Bacteroidota bacterium. Lineage (GTDB taxonomy): Bacteria > Bacteroidota > Bacteroidia > Chitinophagales > Chitinophagaceae > Sediminibacterium. The sequence goes on from CANETM010000117.1 coordinate 1,818, forward strand.
GAATAGCATCACTATTAATGATGTTAAATCATTTTTAACTACTTATTGGAAACCTAATATGGCCTATTTGGTATTTGTTGGTGACATTGAGCCTGCAGTTGCAAAAGCGTTGGCTGAAAAAAGTTTTGGAGCATGGGTAAAGGGTACTGCAACTAAACAAAATTTTGCAAAGCCTGTAAGTCCAAGTCAAACATATGTAGCCATTGTTGATAGACCAGCAAGTGTACAAAGTGTGGTAACTATAGCAACTACGGTTGATTTACTTCCTGGTTCATCAAATGTAATTGCAGGATCAGTTATGAATAATATATTAGGTGGTGGTTTCTCTGGTCGTTTGTTTGCAAACCTTCGAGAAAAACATGCATTTACATATGGTGCCTATTCTTCATTGAATCCAAGCCGTCAAGTGGGTATATTTGAAGCATCAGCTTCCGTTCGTAATGAAAAAACGGATAGCTCAGTACAAGAGTTGTTGCGTGAAATTAATATTATCCTTAATGAAAAAGTAGGTGATACGGAATTAAGTAGAATGAAGAATTATTTATCAGGTGGTTTTGCGCGTTCTTTAGAAAATCCTGCAACCATTGCTGGATTTGCTTTGAAAATTGCACAAAACAATTTACCTGCTGATTATTATCAAAAATATTTAACCAACTTAGCTGCAGTGGATGCGCAAAAAGTTCAGGATGCTGGAAAAGCTTTATTGAATACCTCAAAAATGCATATTGTAATTGTTGGTAATGCAAAACAAATTTCAAAAGGTTTAGAAAAATATGGCCCAATTAAATATTTTGATATTGAAGGAAATGAAATAGCGGCTCCAACTGAAGCAAAAGCCGATGCTTCCTTAACACCTGATGTATTATTACAAAAAGTAGTTTCAGCTGTTGGTGGATCTGATGCCATTGCTGCTATTAAAGACATTCAATTAAAAGGTTCTGCTTCCTTAATGGGTCAAACCTTAGAAATGTCTCAAACAATCATTACACCAGGAAACTCAGTAACTACTATGTCAATGGGTGGAATGGCAGTTATGAAACAGTCAGTTGTGGATGGTAAATATTCAGTAAGTCAACAAGGAATGGAAGCGCCAATTACAGACGATGTAAAAGAAGGCTTAGATGAAAGTGCTTTACTGATTCCTGAATTAAGTTATTTAGCTAAGGGGTATAAATTGAAAATTGTAGGTGCTGAAAAAGTAGATGGTAAAGACGCCATTGATTTAGAATTGACAACTCCTTCAGGTAAAGTGTCACATCGTTTTTATGATGCTAAAACTTACTTATTAGTTAAGACTGCTAAGTCACAAGAGGTTCCAGGCAGAGGAGTTGTGACACAGCAAGAGTTTTACAATGCTTACAAAACTATTAATGGTGTTCAAGTGCCAACTGAACAATTAATTGATATGGGTCAACTTAAGATTAATGTTAAGTATACTGACATTAAAGCAAATCAAGGATTAAAAACAACTGACTTGAAATAATATTTATTGTAAGTCAGGGATTGATTTTAAATCAATACATAATAAGAAAGGCGCATCATTGATGCGCCTTTCTTATTATTAAACCTTTATAATTTTATTAAAACCTTATACCATATCCAATATTAAACATTAACCTGTTACCATTAATAGCAGCATAGGTATTTGGTTTATCGTTTAAACGGTAAGGGAAAATAGCATCTCTGCTTGAAGTAGAAACTAAAGTTAAATCAATGAAATGCTTGTTTGTTCTATAACCAATACCACCACTTAAATTGAAAATCGATGCTTTGATGTTTTCATCCTTGTAAGGTGATCCATAATAAGCGGCACCTGCTCGAGCCATCCAGTTATTATTAAGCTTCAACTCAGATCCAATTTTTATGTTAACATTGTTTTTATAAGCTGCTTTAATAGTTGTGTTTACATTATTATAGTAATCGGTAGTAGCTTCATCATAAGTATTTGAATAAAAACGAGTGCCCGCATAATTGACGATTTCTAAATCAGCACTAATAAAACCTAATGGCTGTGTTGGCTTGCCTGGTTGCGCAAAAAAGTAACTACCACTAAAGTTAATTTTAGTTGGGGTTGCAATGGTATATTCTCTTAAGCCAGGGAACCCTTCATTTAATTCACTTGAATAAACTGATTGCAAACCTGCATAGGATTCAGTATTCGTTGTCATATCCGCACTAATTTGATCCCTGAATGAAATTAATTGAGGTGTTTGTAATGAAAATCCTACTCTTAAGAAAGATTCAGGTTTATATATGATACCAAATTTTGCACCAATTCCCCATCCTCTAGAACTAAAATCGTCATTTACTGTAAAGCCACCAAAATAGTTGTTTGCGTTATTAGTGATATCTGTTTCCGAATAAGTCGTTGTTCGATTGAAATTAATCATAGGCATTACAAAACTTGCTCCTAAGTATAATTTATCGGCCATATTGCCGCCCCAACCAAATGCTAATTCATTATAACCACCACTAGTCTCAGATTTGTAGGATTGGTTAACACCCGTTGAAATGGGCACCAAACTTTGGTAACCTGTAACATTCCCACTGGCATCAGCCATGGTGTCAACTAAATAAGTTCTAAATGCCAAAGAGCTTCCAAAAATATAATTATTTAAAGCAGATAGTGTATCAGCATTATCGTTTATTAATTCTTCTAAATATTTTTCTGAATAGCTACTAAAATTATTCTTCCCACTAAAGCTTATGCGATTATTGTAATCAGCAATTTGGGTATAGGTAATAGAGAAAGCAGAGCTAGTCCAATTATTTTTTCTTTTTCCATCAGCAAATACAGCGCCAATTGTTCCAAAGTTAAATCTGCTTGCAGTTGAACTACTTTGTTTGTCTAAATAATTTAAGTTATTAGATTGCAATGCAAATTTAGGCGTCAGTAACAATTCACCTGACTTATAAAAACCTAGACCAGCGGGGTTAATGTGGTTTGAAGAAAGGTCACCACCTAATGAACCCATAGCGCCACCTAATGCATTACTTCTTGCAGTTCCATTTGGTGCAAACCATGATAATCTTAAACCATCCTCAGGGTCTTGCGCAAACATATTCAAACTTGATCCTAATAAGATCATTAATAAAAATCTTTTCATAATTGAACTTTTAAATTGTACGCTTAAAAAAACGTATAAATTTTAATTTTGTCTTGGTGCACGTCCGCCAGTTGCTGGAGCGCTTGAACTACTAAATCCGCCACTTCTTCCACCAGTGTTATTGGATGGTGTAAAATTTGATCTAGTACTATTGTTGTTGGAATTCGAATTTACCTGATTGGAATTATAATTGTTTTTAAATGTTCGAGCTGGTCTATCCCAACTGTTAGCATTATTAACATTTGAATTGGTAGTTACCACTCTTTTTACAAGGTTACTAAAATTGTTATTCAAATTTGAATTGCCAGTATATCGCGTATTTCCAGTAGTAACGTTAGTTGTGTTGTTAAAATTTCTTGAAGTTGAAGGATTACGATAGGATGCTAAAGTTGGTGCACTTGTTTGAGTTGCACGAGGATCTTGGTAATGAATTCTTCTTCCTGGTATTCCACCACCAAACCCACCATACCCTCCATAATAATCATAATAACTTCCATAAGGATTCCAATAGCCAGCATAGTAAGGATTCCATCCGCCATATCCAAAGCCTCCTAAACCAAACCCACCCCATCCTAAACCACCATAACCGAAACCGCCACCCCAGCCGCCACCCCATCCTAAGCCACCAAACCCACCGAAACCGAAATCATTGAATCCCCATCCAAAA
>CANETM010000118.1 GCA_947441205.1 Bacteroidota bacterium
ATTCGCGCGGCTGAATTTTTCTTGTCGAAAGTTTACTTGATAAACGTTCTAAGTCACCACAGGATTCAATGAGATCGGTAATTTTTTGAGTCGCATCATGGTTGCTTAGTAAAGTTTCAACTGCGTTAAGCCTGTTATTAATTTGCGTAACCGATTGTAAAGGGAAAATTAGCCAACGCTTTAATAATCTGGCACCCATTGGGCTTTTAGTAGCATCCATCACTTCTAACAATCCTTTACGATCAGCACCATTTCCGATTAATTCTAAATTACGAATGGTAAATTTATCCATCCATAAAATTTCATCACGATCAATGCGTCCAATTTTATGTATATGTGATAGGTGAGGATGTTCAGTTTCCTTTAAGTAATGCAATATGGCGCCAGCTGCAATAACTCCTTTTGACATTGCTTCAATACCAAAACCTTTTAGGGATGTAGTTTGAAACTGTTTGAATAATAAATCAGTAGCAAAAGGCTCATCAAATATCCAACTATCTAATCCATAGGTATAAAAACCATTCCCAAAAGTTTCTTTAAAACTTGCGAGGTAATTTTTAGGATGTAAAATTTCAGCAGGTTGTAAGCTTTGTAATAATTTATCCAAATATTCGGTACTGCCTTCGGCTAATAAAAATTCGCCAGTCGTAATATCCAAAAAAGCAACTCCACCATGTTCTTTTTCTACAAATAAGGCAGCTAAGAAATTGTTGTTTTTATGTTCTAATAATTTATCATTGGTAGCAATACCTGGCGTAAGCATATCGGTTACACCACGTTTTACAATTCCTTTTACTGATTTAGGGTCCTCTAATTGGTCACAAATAGCCACACGATAACCTGCTTTCACCAATTTGTGTAAATAAGTATCCAAGGAATGGTGCGGAAAACCAGCTAATTCACTGGAGGAAGCCGATCCATTATTGCGCTTAGTTAGGGTAATTCCTAATACTTTAGACGCAATTACAGCATCTTCGCCAAAGGTCTCATAAAAATCACCTACTCTAAACAACAAAATAGCATCGGGGTATTTTTGCTTGATAGCCCTATGTTGCTGCATTAGAGGAGTTTCTGCACTAGATTTTGCCATACCAACAAACCTACATAAATTTTTTAATATTCGAAAAGCGTACTTTTGCATATGCGAAAACTAACCATGGACGAATTGGGTAGAAAGTCGGTTGAGGACTTCAAAATGGCTAATAAAAAGCCTATCATGGTGGTTTTGGATAACATTCGAAGTATGCATAATGTGGGAAGTGTATTTAGAACGGCTGATGGATTTTTAATTGATGGTATTTGTTTGTGTGGTTTTACCCCTCAACCTCCGCATAGGGATATCCATAAAACAGCTTTAGGTGCCACTGAAACGGTCGATTGGTTGCATTATGAAAATACCATTTCAGCACTGGAAGCTTTAAAACAAAAAGGGTTTAAAGTTTACGCTATTGAGCAAACGGAGGGTAGTATTAGTTTGGAAAAGTTTAAGCAGTTATATCCCAATGCGAACAATGAGCCGCTTGCTTTTGTTTTTGGAAATGAAGTGGATGGTGTCGAGGAAGCAGTGATTGAAGCATGTGATGGTGTAATTGAAATTCCACAATGGGGTATGAAACATTCTTTAAATATTTCGGTAGCAGCGGCGATTGTACTTTGGGAATTTGTGAGATAATGATAAGGTAGGATTAGAAAGAGAAAATGAAGCGAGATAATATTATTTAAGAAAGAAAAGAACATAATGACAGGCATAAAAAATTATTTTAGTTTAGTGAAGTTTTCACACACCATTTTTGCAATGCCATTTGCGTTAATCGGTTTTGCATTAGGAATTCAATATCTGGGGAATAATCATTTGCCTTTTGAAAATGTTGGGTTAAAATTATTTTTGGTGATTATATGCATGGTTACTGCGAGGTCAGCGGCTATGGCATTTAACAGATATTTAGACAGACATTTTGATAAATTAAATCCACGCACGGCCATTAGAGAAATACCAGCAGGTGTTATTAAAGCAGAAAAAGCGTTGCTATTTATTATCATTAATTCAATCCTATTTGTCACTGCTACTTATTTTATAAATTCCATTTGTTTTTATTTATCACCTGTGGCCTTGTTTGTGATTTTGTTTTATAGCTATACTAAAAGATTTACTTTTTTATGTCACTTGATATTAGGCATTGGACTTTCTTTAGCACCTATTGGCGCCTATTTAGCGGTGACAGGTGTGTTTCATATTGTACCCTTATTATTTTCCTTTGCAGTTGTATTTTGGGTTAGTGGGTTTGATGTCATTTATGCTTTACAGGATATTGAGTTTGATAAATCACAATCATTATTCTCCATTCCAAGTTATTGGGGTTTAGGAAAAGCTTTAAATATTGCAAGAGTGTTGCATATAATATCTGCAAGTTTTGTAATTGCTGCCTACTTTTTAGGCGGATTTCATTTTTTATATCTTGGAGGCTTACTTGTTTTTGTGGGGATGTTAATTTATCAGCATAGTATTGTAAAGCCTCATGATTTAAGCAAGGTGAATATTGCATTCATGACGGCCAACGGAATCGCTAGTATTGTTTTTAGTACTTTTGTGATCTCTGATATTTTAATGACTTCTTTTTATTAATGTAAACATTTACTTTGGCTAGAATAATTTGTATAGACTATGGTGGAAAGCGATGCGGGTTAGCAGTAACCGATCCGTTGCAAATTATTGCAACCGCACTAACGACTGTTGCCACTAAAGATTTATACACTTATTTAACTGATTATTTCGCGAAGGAACCAGTGGAATTAATTTTAATAGGGGAGCCACTTAATTTAGATGATACCCCGACACATGCAACGCCTTTAGTTAAAAAAGCTATTATTGAACTTGGAAAAAAATTCCCAACCATACCCATTCAAACGGTGGATGAGCGGTTTAGTTCAAAAAATGCAGTTAGGGCTATGATTGAAATGGGCATGAAGAAAAAGGATAGACAGGACAAGAAAAATGTGGATCAAATAGCTGCTACTATTCTATTACAGGAATATTTAACAAATCGCGCTTAATTTTCTACCTTTGCGCTTATTATAAACAAGCAGTATGATTTTACCTATTGTTGCTTATGGAGCATCAGTTTTAAGAAAAGTATGTGATCCTATTGATTCAAGTTACCCTAATATTAAGGTACTCATTGACGATATGTGGGAAACTATGTATGAGAGTAATGGAGTAGGATTAGCTGCACCCCAAATCAATAAACACATAAGACTATTTGTAGTAGATAGTGCACAAATATTTGCAAATGCCGAACCCGAGGATGATACTTATGCGGATGCGCCAGGTGTGAAAAAAACATTTATCAATGCAAAAATTGTTGAATTAAGTGGAAAGGAGTGGGTTTATAATGAGGGTTGTTTGAGTATTCCAAAAATAAGAGAGGATGTTTCAAGACATGAAAACGTAACACTTTCCTATTTGGATGAAAACTTTTTACAACAAACTGAAACATTTACAGGTATGACAGCAAGGGTTATTTTACACGAATACGATCATATTGAAGGCAAACTTTTTATTGATTATGTAAAACCTTTGAAGCGTAAAATGTTACAAGGAAAATTAAATGATATTAATAAAGGTAAAGTAAGGGTAGATTATAAAATGATTCAACTTAAATAATGAAGTATAAAATTTTAATAGCAGCTTTTTCAATGCTGTTTATTTTTACAAACCCTTTAATGGTTAGCGCACAGGATACTTCATTCATGGATGATGGCGTGAGTTTCACTTTGTCAGATGCGATTGTAAGAAACCACTTTGATTATAAAGCTATTTTACAAAAAATTAAAGAAGACACTAGTTTTTATAAAGCATTTAAAACATTAAGAACCATTGGTTATTCGTCCTACAATCATATTGAAATGAAGGACAAGCAAGGTAAAATGGTTGCATCATTGGATAGTAAAACCAGACAAAACCATACGGGTAATTGTAGAACCATGGACGTGTTGGAGGAAAGAGTAACAGGTGATTTAAGAAAAGCGGATGGTAGCTATAACTATACTACACCTTCCTTATACGCAAGTTTGTTTTTTACGAAGGGGCAGGTTTGTGGAGAGACTAATATTGTGGCAGGTAAAAAAAGAGTGATATCTGGAAGCGGTATTGAAAAATCAAAAGAACAATTAAAGATGTTGTTTTTTAATCCAGGCAAAAAAATTGCAGGCATTCCTTTTGTGGGAAACAAATTGGATTTGTATGATGAGGCAGCACATGATTTGTATGATTATAAGTTAGACTATGTTGAATACCAAGGACAACTCGTTTATGTATTTGAAGTAAAACCAAAGGAAGACTTAGGATTTTTCTCAAAAAATGATGTTGTGGTAGATCAAATGACAACCTGGTTTAATCCTAAAACATTGGAGGTATTAGGTCGTAATTATTCACTAAGTTATAAAGCAGGTGTATATGACTTTAATGTAGCCATGGAAGTTGAAATGACTTATTTTAATGGTCAATTGGTTCCTAGAACCTTACGTTACAAAGGTAATTGGGATGTGTTACTAAAGAAAAGGGAAATAGGATTATTTACAGCGACTTTATTTGATTTCAATAAAGGAAACTAGCTCTGTAAAATTAACAAAGCGATTCATAACACTAGCTAGTAAAATACAAGAGGGATAAATATCGAAGGTTTCAATATAGAAGGATAAATATAGAAGGGGTAAATATAGAAGGGGCGGGGATTATAGTTACGACAGCTTATTATTACACAAACAAAAACGAGCTTTCAATTAATTTAACGACTTCAATTAAACTACCGGTTTCTTTGTAAGTGGCAAGTTGTCTGTCTGCACCTGTTCCTGTGTTGAAAATATTTTGCACTTTTTCAATATGATGTCTACTTCCTAATTCATCAACAACCCCATCAACAAATTCTAACAATTCATTTATTAATTCTTTAACGTGAACTTCTTTTTCTTTACCAAAGTCAATTAACAATCCATCAATACCATAACGGCTTGCACGCCATTTGTTTTCATTGATTAATGCGCGCTGATAATTAATGAAGTTTATATTTTGACGACGTAGTGAATATATTTTAGCACAAATGGCTTGGAACAAAGCAGCAATGGTGATGGTTTCCTGAATGGTCATTGGAATATCACAAATTCTAAACTCAATGGTATTATAAACAGGGTGAACTCTTAAGTCCCACCATATTTTTTTTGCATCATCAATGCAATTGGTTTTAATCAATAGCTGAACAAAATTATCATAGGCCTCAATACTCTCAAAGTAATCAGGGATACCTGTGCGAGGAAACTTGTCAAATACTTTTGAACGGTATGACTTGTAACCTGTATTGCGTGATTCCCAAAATGGGGAATTGGTACTTAATGCATAAATATGAGGTAAAAAATACCTAGCTGTGTTGGCAATATGAATGGCCATTTTACGGTCTTCCATACCTACATGCACATGAAGTCCAAAAATTAAATTGCTTCTCGCTGCTTGTTGTAATTCATTTAATAAATCCTGGTACCTTTCATTGTCTGAAATTAATTGCTTTTCCCAC
>CANETM010000119.1 GCA_947441205.1 Bacteroidota bacterium
AAGCTCCTGTATTGCATGTGAATGGTGATGATGCAGAATCGGTTTACAAAGCGGCTGTAATAGCTGCCAAATATCGACAAGCATTTAAGTCTGATATATTTGTTGACATGGTTTGTTATCGTAAGCACGGACATAATGAAGGAGATGATCCTAAATACACGCAGCCTCAATTGTATAAATTAATTGAACAACATAAGAATCCAAGAGAAATATATGTTGAGTTCTTATCACAAAATGGTACTGTTGATGCGCAAAACTTGGCAAAAGAAATGGAGCAAAAGTTTTGGTCTGATTTACAAGCAAGATTGGATGATGTAAAACAAAATCCATTGCCGTATAAATATCAAGCACCGGAATTGGCTTGGAAAGCAATGCATAAAGCAACTCTTGCCGATTTTGAATCTTCTCCTAATACAAGTATTAGTGCAGATAAAGCAAAATATATTTTCAATGCATTAATGAAGTGGCCTGAAGGATTTACACCTCTTAAAAAAGTGGAGAAATTAATACAAGAGAAAGTAAAATTGTTTGAGACTGAAAATAAAGTTGATTGGGCAACAGGTGAATTAATGGCATATGCTTCCTTACTTTCAGAAGGGAAAACGGTGAGAATGAGTGGGCAGGATGTGAAGCGTGGAACTTTTAGTCATAGACATGCAGTATTGTTTGATGAAAATACAAATCAACAATATTGTAGATTGGATCAAATTTCACAAAGTCAACAACCCTTTAGAATTTACAATTCATTATTAAGTGAATATGGTGTACTAGGGTATGAATATGGGTATTCATTAGCGAATGCAAATGCGCTAGTTATTTGGGAGGCACAATTTGGTGATTTCTCTAATGGTGCACAAACAATTATCGACCAATTTATTGCGGCTGGTGAACAAAAATGGCAAAGACAAAATGGGGTAGTCATGTTACTTCCTCATGGCTATGAAGGGCAAGGTCCTGAACATAGTAGTGCACGTCTAGAAAGATTTTTGCAATTATGTGCTGAGTACAACATGATTGTTACAAATATAACTACAGCTGCTAACTTCTTCCATGCACTTCGTCGTCAATGAACATGGAACTTCCGTAAGCCAATGATTAATTTTTCGCCAAAAGCGAACTTAAGAAGTCCTTGGACATTTAGTGATATAAAGGATTTAACAGAAGGTGGATTCAAAGAAGTTTTGGATGACAATTTTGTAACGGATCCAACACAAGTAAAGAAAGTATTGTTTTGTTCAGGTAAAATATCATACGAATTGGCTGAGAAACAAAAAACGGAGAACAGAAATGATGTTGCCATAGTGCGTTTGGAACAGTTGTATCCATTACCTGTAAATCAAATTAAGGCATTGCAACAAAAATATGAAAAGGCGGTTTGGTTCTGGGTTCAAGAAGAGCCATTAAATATGGGTGCAGCAAGTTTCTTACAAATGAATTTAAAAGCGATAAAATTTGGTGTGATTAGTAGACAGTCAAGTGCATCAACAGCAACAGGCTATATGAAAGTACATGCCAAAGAACAAGCAGACATTATATCAACAGCGTTTTCTTTATAAATAAATAATTAGTTTTTATGATTTCAATAAAAGTACCAACAGTTGGCGAATCAATTACAGAAGTAACTTTGTTAAAATGGACAAAGGCTGAGGGGGCATGGGTTGACCGTGATGAAGTAATTGCTGAGTTAGAAAGTGAGAAAGCAACTTTTGAAGTGAATGCTGAAAAAGCAGGGATATTATTTCATAAAGCAAAAGAGGGGGATAATATTTTAATTGGTGATGTATTAGCTGATATCGACGAAACAGCCGCAAAGCCAGCACAAGAAGCTGCGAAAGCAGCTGATGAAAGCGGAAAAGTAGCTGCATCTAGTGCACCAGCTGCAGCAGCACCTGTAAATCAAGCGCCAGTAACATCAGTTCCGAATAACGTAAAGACTACACCTGTCGCTGCTGCGATTATTGCAGATAAAAAAGTAGACACTACTCAAATTAAAGCAAGCGGTTATGCTGGCAAAATCACAAAGATTGATGTATTAGATGCGTTGAATAATCCAGGTAAAATTCAATTTGCTGGACAGGAATTATTTTCTCGTAATGTTCGTCCTGAAAAAATGAGCAACCTACGTAAAACAATTAGTCGTCGTTTAGTAGAAGCAAAAAATACCACCGCCATGTTGACTACTTTTAATGAAGTGGACATGACGGCGATAATGCAAATAAGAAAACAATTTAAAGATAAATTCAAGGAAGCGCATGGTGTGAATTTAGGTTTCATGAGTTTCTTTGCTAAAGCTTGTGCGATTGCTTTAACTGAGTGGCCTACTGTAAATGCATTTATTGATGGTGATCAATTATTATATCATGACTATGCTGACATTAGTATTGCAGTAAGTACACCAAGAGGCTTAACCGTTCCTGTAATCAGAAATGTGGAGAGTTTAAGCATGGCTGAAATTGAAAAGAATGTAATTGTGTTAGCAGGTAAGGCAAGAGATTCAAAATTAACTGCAGAAGATTTAACAGGCGGAACATTTACGATAACAAATGGTGGTGTGTTTGGAAGTTTAATGAGCACGCCCATTATTAATATTCCTCAGTCTGCAATTTTAGGAATGCATAAAATTCAGGATCGACCTATGGCGGTGAATGGCGAAGTGAAAATTTTGCCAATGATGTATTTAGCGCTTAGTTACGATCACCGTATTATTGATGGACGTGAGAGTGTTGGATTCCTAGTTCGAGTTAAAGAGTTATTGGAAAATCCTGCATTATTATTAATTGGGAAAGATCCAGTAGCAAGTTTATTAGAACTATAATGCATTACGCGGTACATCAAGATATTGCTGATAAATTAATCGCAGCTTACCATGGGGAAGAGCCGCTTGCTAATTATTTAAAAAAATATTTCGCAGCAAATAAAAAGCACGGAAGTAAGGATCGTAAAAATATAAGTGCTTTATGTTATGCGCATTTTAGAAATGCTGCTATTAATTTTCCATTAGCCAATAAAATTTCAGCTCAAATTGATGCGGATAAATTTATTGCATCGCATCAAATACAACCTTTATTATTTATTCGCATTCGTCCATGGCAAAAGGAAAAAGTTATTCAAAAATTACAAGCTGCAAATGTCGAATACAATGAAGTAAATGAAAATGCATTTGCATTTGCTAATACGACTTCTTTGCAAAATATTTTGGAATTAAATAAGGAGGTGGTTATACAAGATTTGAATTCTCAAGCACTTGCCGAGTTATTATTGTTAGTACCAACGAGTGTTGAACATCCCATTCAAGTGTGGGACGCCTGTGCTGCAAGTGGAGGCAAAACTATTTTGATGTTTGATACCATGTCCAATATTAGAATGCATTTATCCGATGTGAGAGAAAGTATTTTATTCAATGCTGATAAGCGTTTGCAAGAAGCCGGTATTCGTCCAGCAAGTGTGCAAGAAATTGATTTAACCCAAGCCTTTGATATTAAAAAACCATTTGATTTTGTTTTTGCCGATGTGCCTTGTTCCGGTAGCGGCACATGGGGTAGAACACCCGAGCAATTGGCTTATTTTACCGAACCACAATTAAATAAATACACCCAACTGCAAGCACAAATTTTACAAAATATTATTCCCACTGTAAAATTAAATGGTCATTTATTATTTGCCACATGTTCTGTTTACAAAGATGAGAATGAAAAAAATGTGGAGGTATTAGTAGCTACTGGTAAATTTAAAGTAGTGAAACAACAATACTTTACTGGTTACGAAAAACAAGCTGACACATTATTTGGAGCCTTACTTGAAAAAATCGCAGAATAAATTGCAAAAAAAATCGCAGACTAAATTTTATGAAAGCTTTGGAAGTAAACTTCCACTTTGTATAATTCCTCCAGCAACTACATCATCGCCTTCATAAAATACGGCACTTTGTCCAGGAGCAATACTCTTTACATTTTCATAGAACCTCGCTTGAATACCGTTATCGGTATGAGATAGGGTACATAATGCACCACTGTCGTGATATCGTATCTTAGCCATTAAATCGGTTGGTCCATCTAAATGATCATATTTAATCCAATTGATTTTTGCCACCAACATATCATTAGAGTCTAAATCTTTTTCTTCTCCAATCACCACAATATTTTTTTCTGGATCAATTGCTGTTACATATGCTGGTTTACCCAATGCAATTTCTAAACCCTTGCGTTGTCCAATAGTATAAAAAGGGTAGCCTTTGTGTTTGCCTAATCTTTTTCCTTTCGTATCTACAAACCAACCACCATTAACTCTTTCTTCTAATCCATCAACGCGTCTTTTTAAAAATCCACGGTAATCATTATCAGGCACAAAACATATTTCATAGCTCTCACTTTTTTTAGCGAGTTCGGGGTAGCCCAAATCAATGGCCATTTGACGAATGTCTGTTTTATGCATTCCTCCTAATGGTAAAATAGTACGACTTAATAAGTCCTGGTCCACACCCCATAATACATAGCTTTGGTCTTTGGTTTCATCCAAGCCTTTTGAAATCACATAGCGACCATTGTTGTGTTGACGCACTTTTGCATAGTGACCAGTAGCGATAAAATCACATCCCAATGCGTCAGCTCTTTTTAATAAAGCGCGCCATTTAATATGCGTGTTGCACATCACACAAGGGTTGGGGGTACGACCTGCTAAATATTCTTCAACGAAATTTTCAATCACGAAATCGCCAAACTCATCTCTAATATCTAATATATAATGGGGGAAGCCATTGTTCACTGCGGCTAAACGTGCATCATTAAAGGAGTCAATATTGCAACATCCTGTTTCCTTGCCGTTTGTATTACTTGTGGAGTAGTCCCAGGTTTTCATGGTGATACCCACCACTTCGTAACCTTCGTTATGCAGCATAAGGGCTGCGACTGTACTGTCAATTCCGCCGCTCATAGCGACTAAAACCTTACCTTTTTTACTCATTTGCTTGGCCAGTTAAAAGTTGGCTTGGCACAAAAGTAAACGAAAAATCATATCTTCACTTTAATATAACGACAAAATTTAAGAAAATGATCAAACTACAAGTAATCGGAAATTTGGGCAAAGATGCTCAAGTAAACAATGTGAATGGCAAGTCTGTAATCAACTTTAATGTTGCACATACAGAACGTTTTAAAGACACACAAGGAAATCAAAAAGACAGAACTACCTGGGTTGATTGTTCTTATTGGACTGATCGCACCGCTGTTGCTCCTTATTTAAAGAAAGGAACACAAGTGTATGTCGAAGGAACTCCTGATGTAAGAACCTATACAACCGCGGATGGTCGTAATGGTGCTTCTTTGACATTAAGAATTGTATCAGTTCAATTATTAGGTGGAAAATCAAGTGGAGGGGATAGCCCAGCTCCTGATCAAAGCGCTGGTGAAACTTATGCACCTAATGCTGGTTCAAGTGCAAGTGATGATGCCACGGCAGACG
>CANETM010000120.1 GCA_947441205.1 Bacteroidota bacterium
GCTAAATCAGCTTTTGTTTCTAATAATCCAATAACAGCCGACTGATTATCGTTGGTTGCATAGCAAAGGGTATCACGTGTTTCAGCAAAGTGAGCGTCAATTTTTTGATTGCCATATTTCTCTACCATGATGCTTTTTAAATAATCCGAAATAGCTTGTGTGTCGGTCGCTAATTGAGTAGTTTGATTAACAACACCAATTTTTTCTAAATCTACTTTTGGATTAAATCCTTTAGAATATCTTTTTTCAAAATATTGTATAAAATCATCTTCGCTTAATTTTCCAAGTATGAATGCACCAAGCATTTTGGTTTCATTCATATCGTTTACAATAAGTGTAGGCGTGTTAGAAGCGGCATGTGAAAAAGTTGCCCTTGTTTCTTCATGCTTAGGTTTTCCATGAATGATAATAGAGTATCCTTTTTTTGCTATTTGCTCACTTCTATTCCAAACCTTTTCAACAAATGGACATGTGGTATTGTATTTTTGAATTTCAATTCCTTTGTCATTAATTATTTTTTCTAATTCCAATGTGGTTCCAAAAGCAGGTATCATAACCACATCGTCTGAATTTAATTCATCAATTGGAATGATTGAATTACCGTTAGTATCATGCAAAAATTTAACGCCTTTTTGTAATAAATCAGCATTCACTTGGGGGTTGTGAATCATTTCACTTAATAGGAATATTCTCTTGCCCTGGTTTTCTTCAATTGTTTTATAGGCTATATTAATCGCGTTTTCTACCCCATAACAAAAGCCAAAATGTCTTGCTAAATAAAACTGAACGGTACCCAAGTCGAGCAAAGTGGGACTAAAGTCCTTTTTCAACTTATCGTCAACTTTTCTTTTTTGCTTAATAGCAGTAATCAAAGGACTTCGATAACCATTGGGCACCTCAAATTGCTTCATCTTTTCAACTATTTAAGTTTGTTCAGTACAAAAGTACAATAAAATACGGCTTCCTTGCATGTGGGACTTATCTTTGCGCCATGCATTATGTATCAGTAGAAGGGCTTACCAAAAGTTACGGAATTACGCCCCTTTTTAAGGGCATTAGTTTTAATATCAATGAAGGGGATCGAATTGCCTTAATTGCTCGAAATGGCGTTGGTAAAAGTACCTTATTGAACATTTTATCAGGGAAAGAGCATCCCGATGAAGGAACTTGTAAAATTCACAAGGACGTTCATATGGTCATGTTTGAACAAGAGCCTCAGTTTATTGAAACGGCTACCGTAACACAGAACCTTTTTAATCAGAATCATCCTACCATGAAAGCCATTAGTAATTATGAAATGGCCATGGAATCAGAGGATGAAGACTTAATCACCAATGCCATCATGGAGATGGAGGAAAATAATGCATGGGATTTTGAGTCAAAAGTAAAAACCATTCTTACGCAATTAAATATTCATCATTTAGAGCAACCAGTTTCTAAATTAAGCGGTGGCCAACGCAAACGCGTTTCTTTAGCTAAAACTTTAATTCAAATTGGGTTTGAACCTAAGCATGTTTTACTGTTAATGGATGAGCCCACCAATCACTTGGATTTAAACATGATTGAATGGTTGGAAAATTATTTAGAGCAAGAAAAAGTGACCTTATTATTAGTATCGCATGATCGTTATTTTTTAGAAGCGGTAACAGATGAGATTTGGGAAATGGAACGAGAAAAATTGTATAGTTATAAAGGTGATTATGAAAACTATTTAGAAAAAAAGGCAGCACGTATAGAATCGGAATTAGCAAGTATTGATAAAGCTAAAAATACGTTTAGGAAGGAATTGGAATGGATGCGTAAACAACCTAAAGCAAGAACAACTAAGAGTAAGAGTAGGCAAGATAATTTTTATGAGGTTGAAGCTAAGGCCAAGCAAAAAATTGATGAAACCAATTTGCAGTTGGACATGAAAATGACCAGGTTGGGAGGAAAAATTATTGAGGCCAAAAAAGTGTATAAATCCTATGGAGAACTTGTTGTATTAAAAGGCTTTGATTACACATTTAGTAAAGGTGAGCGTATTGGCGTTGTGGGCAAGAACGGAGTAGGAAAAAGTACTTTTTTACAAATATTACAAGGCATCACACAACCGGATAGTGGAAAAATTAATGTAGGGGAAACTATTGTATTTGGACACTTCTCACAAGAAGGATTAGTATATAAAAAAGATATGCGCGTAATTGAGTACCTGAAAACATTTGCAGAACAGTTTCCATTAGCAAGTGGCGGTTCCTTAAGTGCTGCACAGTTTTTAGAACTATTTTTATTTACACCTGACAAGCAATACACTTATTTAAGTGCATTAAGCGGCGGAGAGAAAAAAAGATTGCAATTATTAACTATACTATTTAAAAATCCTAATTTTTTAATTCTCGATGAGCCAACGAATGACTTGGATTTACCAACATTGGCGGTTCTAGAACAATTTTTATTAGACTATGCAGGCTGTGTGTTATTGGTTTCGCATGACCGATACTTTATGGATAAGCTAGTTGATCACTTATTTATTTTTGAAGGCGATGGCGTTATTCGTGATTATCCTGGAAATTATACGCAGTTTAGAATTCTTGAAAAATCAAAGCAAAGTTATGCTTCAGTGAGTTCTGATATCACTACGTCTAAAGCAAATACAAGTTCGAATGAAAAAGTTGGGGCACCAATACCAGTTGTGGTTGAAAAAAAGGTAGTTGAAAAAATGTCCTACAAAGAAAAATTGGAATTAGAGACATTGAATAAGAATATGCCTGCATTAGAGGCTAAAAAAAATGAGCTTACTGCAAAATTGAATAATCCAGATTTGAATTACGAAGAGATAATTTCCTATAGTGAAATGCTTGCAAAATTAAATGCAGAACTAGAATTAGCAGAGTTAAGGTGGCTAGCATTAAGTGAAAAAGAATAGTATCTAGCATAAAAATGAGGCCTAAGTATAAATTAAATGAGGCCTAAGTAATTTCATACCTTATTCGATTGGTTTTAATATTGAATATATTATTTAACTATTAAACCTAACAACATGAAACCAATTGAAAGAATCGCCATTTATCTTCAGTTCAAAACAATTTCTCCCCATTCATTTGAAAGGAATATTAATTTGTCAAATGGGTATTATGCAAAACAGCTTAAAAATTTAGGCTCAGTAGGATCAGACATCTTAATTAAAGTTCATAATCATTACCCCGATTTAAATATATTATGGGTATTAACGGGTGATGGACAGATGATTGCCGAGCATGATAGCGCTTTGTCCAGCACAAATGCAGATGATTATCCATTGCGTTATATTTCTGATAATAAGAAACTTAAAGTACTTGAATCTGATTTGGAAAAGTTGAATGTCGTAATAAGGGACAAGGAAAAAATTATTGGTCTATATGAATTTATGTTAAACAACAATCAACAAAGTAGTACGATTGCAGACACCAGATAGTTTAATTCAGTTTTTATTTGCTAACTAAATATTTCAATTTTGAATTCGAAATACAAATGCCTCGCTGGTGAACGAGGCATTTTTATTATTATTCTTTGTGATTGAATTTGCTAAGCATATGCGGCAACTGGTTCGCAGGTGCAAATCAAATTTCTATCTCCATGTGTATTATTAACTCTTGCAACAGTTGGCCAGAATTTGCTTTCTTGTACATATGGAAGTGGGAATGCCGCAGTTTGTCTTGAATAACTATGCTTCCACTCGTCACTACAAATTACTTTTTGAGTATGAGGCGCATTTTTAAGTGGATTATCTATTTTATCAAATGCTCCATTTTCAATTGCTTGAATCTCATTATAAATGCCAATTAATGCATCGCAGAATCGATCTAATTCTCCTTTGTCTTCACTTTCAGTAGGTTCAATCATAATTGTTCCTGCAACAGGGAAGCTCATAGTAGGAGCATGGAAGCCATAATCAATTAAACGCTTTGCAACATCCTCGGCTTCAATGCCTGCAGTTGCTTTAAATGGTCTTAAATCAATAATGAATTCATGAGCACAGGTTCCATTTTTTCCAGCATATAAAATAGTATAATATTTTTCCAATCTAGTTTTCATGTAATTAGCATTCATAATTGCATATGCTGTTGATAGCGTTAGACCATCGGCACCTAACATTTTTATATATGCATAGCTTATCAATAAAATACTAGCCGAACCTAATGGAGCTGCGCTCACTGCGTTCGCGCCATCACCATTATAATTATGACCAGGTAAGAAAGGAGCTAGTTTATCGTTCACGCAAATGGGTCCCATGCCAGGTCCGCCACCACCATGAGGAATAGCGAATGTTTTATGTAAATTTAAATGGCAAACATCGGCACCAATATTACCAGGGCTAGTTAAACCAACCTGCGCATTCATATTCGCTCCGTCCATATAAACAAGACCTCCTAAATCATGAATTGTTTGACAAATATCAATAATCGTTTCTTCAAAAACACCATGTGTGCTTGGATAGGTAACCATTAAAGCACCTAAGTTATCCTTGTGTAATTCAGCTTTAGTTTTCAAATCAACAAAATCAATATTGCCAGCCTCATCACAAGCAACTACGACAACTTTAAATCCTGCCATTACAGCACTAGCAGGATTTGTACCGTGCGCACTAATTGGAATTAATACAATATCACGATGTGCTTCATTGCGCGCATGATGGTAAGAACGAATGGTTAATAATCCAGCATATTCACCTTGAGCACCACTGTTAGGTTGTAAACTACATGCAGTAAAACCTGTTGTTTCACATAAGTAGCTACTTAATTCTTTTGCTATTTCTTGGTAGCCTATTGTTTGATGGCTTGGCGCAAAAGGGTGTATACCACCAAATTCAGGCCAGCTAACAGGTATCATTTCAGTTGCTGCATTTAATTTCATAGTGCAGCTACCTAAGCTAATCATACTTGTATTTAATGACAGGTCCTTATTTTCTAATTGTTTAATATAACGCATCATTTGTGTTTCACTATGATGTGTATTAAAGACTGGGTGCAATAAATAGGTTGAAGTTCTAACTAAGTCCTGTTGAATATTTGCATTTTTAATCGTCGCATTTTGAGCACTTACTTTTTTGCCTGTCAATTTTTCAAATAAGGCAACAATATTTTGAATATCATGAGCTGATGTTGTTTCATCAATTGTAATGCTAACTGATCCGTCTTTTAAATAATTAAAATTAATTTCAGCAGCAGTTGCTAATTGAATTAAAGCATTTGCATCAAAGCCACTTACTAATAAAGTATCAAAATAAAAATTATTGGCTTGTTGCAAACCTAATGATTGCAATTGTTGATCTAAGCTTTGCGTTAGTCCATGTACTTTTTCAGCAATTTTTTTAATGCCGGCA
>CANETM010000121.1 GCA_947441205.1 Bacteroidota bacterium
AAAGGACAAATTGGAGATAAAATCAAATATGCATCCAATCAATACCAAGCTTTAGAAGGTGCTGATGCCTTATTAATTGCAACAGAGTGGAGTGAGTTTAGAACGCCTGATTTTGAAAGTATGGAGCAGTTGATGGCAAATAATAAAATCATTTTTGATGGCCGTAACTTATTTGATGTAGCAAAAATGAATGAATTAGGTTATCATTATGAAAGTATTGGAAGAGCAGATACTCAAATTTAATTCAGTATCTAAATACTTTATAAACAAACAATAGAATGAGTCAAAAAAGAATATTAATTACTGGAGCTGCCGGATTTTTAGGGTCACATTTAAGTGATCGCTTTATAAAAGAAGGTTACTATGTAATTGCTATGGATAATTTAATTACTGGTGACTTACAAAATATTGAACATTTAAGAACTAACCCCAATTTTGAGTTTATACATCATGATGTTACAGAGTATATAAATATTGAAGGGTCGCTTGATTATATTTTACATTTTGCATCTCCAGCAAGTCCTATTGACTATTTAAAAATTCCTATTCAAACCTTGAAAGTAGGAGCAATGGGTACACATAATTGTTTGGGATTGGCTAAAGCAAAAGGAGCAAGAATTTTAGTTGCAAGTACTAGTGAAGTTTATGGTGACCCATTGGTACATCCACAAACTGAGGAGTATTGGGGCAATGTAAATCCTGTTGGTCCTAGAGGTGTATATGACGAAGCAAAAAGATATATGGAAAGTATCACCATGGCTTATCATACTTTTCACCATGTTGAAACAAGAATCATTCGCATTTTTAATACTTATGGACCTAGAATGCGATTAAATGATGGTAGAGCATTACCTGCATTTATTGGTCAAGCTTTAAGAGGTGAGGATATGACCGTGTTTGGCGATGGTTCACAAACTAGGAGCTTTTGCTATGTGGATGATTTAGTAGAAGGTATTTACAGGTTATTATTAAGTGATTATGATAAGCCAGTGAATATTGGCAACCCCAATGAAATAAGTTTAAAGGATTTTGCTGAAGAGGTATTGAAGTTGACGGGATCAACTGTAAAAATTATTTACAAGGACTTGCCAGTAGACGATCCAAAGCAAAGGCAACCTGATATCACCAAGGCAAAAACCATTTTAGGATGGGAACCAAAAATTGATCGAGCAGAAGGATTAAAAAGAACCTACGATTACTTTAAAGCCCTGCCTCCAAGCGAGTGGACTAAACTTCCAAAAGAATTTACGTCTAAATAGTTTCATTATTTATTTTAATTAAACGATTGTTTATTCATGTCAATACAAAAAGTTTTAGTTTCTGGTGCCAATGGACAATTGGGTTGGGAATTAGCACAAGCAGCTAAATTATTTCCAAATTTTCAGTTTGTATTTGTGGATAGAAACGCCATGGATTTATCAAATCCCAATGAATTATCAAGTATTGTAAACTTGTTTGCACCTGATGCTATTATTAATACAGCTGCTTATACTGCAGTTGATAAAGCTGAATCAGAAAATGAGTTAGCCCATACCATCAATGCCGAGGCAGTAGCGACTTTAGCTAGTATTGCAAAACAAAAAAATATTCCTTTTATTACATATTCAACCGATTATGTTTTTAATGGAAATGCTACTAGTCCATATTTAACGGATACTGAATTAGACCCTGTTAATTTTTATGGGAACACAAAGGCCGATGGTGAACAAATGGCAATGGCTGAAAATGAAAACACAATCATTATTAGGACTTCATGGGTATTTAGTAGTCATGGAAATAATTTTGTAAATACAATGATGCGTTTAATGAAGGAACGCGACGCATTAAATATTGTAGGTGATCAAAAAGGACGACCAACATATGCAAAGGATTTAGCCAATGCTACCATTCAAATACTAATTGCCTTAAATGAAGGGAAACAAATAAGAGGTATTTATCACTATGCTAATAAAGGAGAGACTACTTGGTTTGGATTTGCAGAAAAAATTAAGGCATTAGCTGGGCTTCAATGTGATTTAAAAGCAATCAGTTCCGATCAGTTTCCAACACCAGCCAAAAGACCATATTATTCAGTGTTGGATACACAAAAAATTGAAAATGATTTAGGGATTGAAATACCATCTTGGGAAATTGCCTTAAAACAGTGCATTGATCAATTAACATAATCCCTTAAATATTTCAACATAAATGACAAAGGAAACACTCTTAAAGGAATTAATGCATGATACCTGTGTCATGATAAAAGCATCGCCCTTGCATGGTATAGGGGTGTTTGCCATTAGAAATATTCCGAAGGGTACAAGGAATATATTTTCTCAAGGAGTAGGCGAGTGGATTAAATTAACCATTGCCGAAGTGGAAGCCTTGCCAAAGCATTCAAAGGATTTAGTTGAAAACCATTGTTTATTCGACGAAGACTTTTATTACGTTCCGGATTATGGTTTTAAATTAGTGGACTTGGTGATTTATTTAAATCATTCAGATACACCCAATGTTGTTTCCATAAATGAAGGTGAATATTTTGAAGCCATCACCGATATTAAAGCTGGCGAGGAATTATTGGTGGACTACGGGACCATTGTTGATAGTGAGGAGTAGTTATTCTTTTCTTTTTTTCTTTTTTCTTTCCTCTATTTTTCTTAGTTTTTTTTATTCGTAAACTTTGCTATTGTCTTCCCTAATTTTTGTTCTATAAAAAATTGTGTTATCCAAGAGTATGTAATCAAAATAGTAAGTATAATTAATACACAAATTATTTTTTTAAAATCACCATTAGGCAACTTAATCCAATTGAACAACTTAGGAATCATGAATCCAATCACCAATGCCTGATTCAAATATACTGAGTAAGAAATTTTTCCTAAAAATTGTAAAGGGCTTGTTGCTAATAATTTGCTAATGAGCCCATTTGTTTTTAAGAGTATAAAAATTGAACAGGCAAATACAATTGGGATAAGAAATTGTACTGATAAATTGTAAATAGTATAGGTAGTAGTAGCATGGTAAAGTAAATACATTATTAATAGGACAGCTAATGGTATCAGCCACTCATAATATTTAGAAATGTTTATTTTTCTATTGGCTAAAACATATATAATATATCCAAGGTTAAAGCAAGCAAGACCTCTTATAAAACCAAAGGTGCCTGTTTGAAAATAATTTTGTTGATAAGCCAATACTGCGAAACAACCAATGGTAATAGCTGTAATAAAGTATGTTTTCTTTTTGTGTATAGCAATAAGGGAGCAAATGCCAAAAGCTATATAAGAAATCATTTCACTTGATATTGACCAGGAAGGATAATTCATTCCAATTTCTGATCCTAAAATAGGAGTTGAGTTAGTAAGTAATAAAGTATCAAGCGCTAGCTTTATATTTTTTTCATCAAAAAAAGGGTGTACAAAATACCAATACATTAGGGTTGAAAATAGTAATAGTGGATATAAGCGGATAAATCTTTTCAATAGAAATTGATAGAATGCTTTACCTGAATTTATTTTTTCATTATAGGTTAAGGTTATAACATAGCCACTTAATATGAAAAAGAAATCAACAAATATATATGAGGTTCGAACGAAGAAATTATTTACCAGTGCAGATGGGGCATTATTGATATTAAAATGAAATAGCACCACAAATAGGGCGAAAAGTCCTCGAAGACCGTCTAGTTTGTGGATGCGATGCATAGGGTCAAAATTAATCCTTTTCAATAGGAAAATCCCAGCATAAAATGGATAGGCCTCGCGTTGCTCGGCCATCCTTTTATTTTGGAAAATCCCAGCATAAAAAGGGATTAGCTCCCTGCGGTCGCTGATCCTTTTATTTTGGAAAATCCCAGCATAAAAATGCCTCAACGAAATAGGAGTGGTTGCTTTAATGAACTGCAATACTTTTTAACTCAGTCGCAAATTGTTTCACAATTTTCACAATGTCGCTCCAATCCAAAATTCAAGCTAGCTTGATTTTGTCTTTTCGCTCCATTGTGCTCGCTTCGCTCGGCTCCTTCGTATTGGTCATTTTAGTCCATTAAAAAAGCCCCAACTTTCGTTGAGGCTTTTCTTTGGTTGCCTGACCTGGATTCGAACCAAGACAAACTGCACCAAAAACAGTCGTGCTACCGTTACACAATCAGGCAATCCCTATGCCATTCTTAGAATGGATTGCAAAAATAGGGGTCAGGACAAAATTTTCCAAATTTTTATGTCATTTGCTGTCATTATTATCATTTTGTGCTAACTTATATTGCTATTTATATTTCAAAACTTAAACGATGCCTATCATGAACAGTAAATTGGTGCTTTTGACCGCTTTTATTGGTTGTTTATTCCTGCTTTCATTTACAGGGGATAAAAAGAAAAAAGTTGTGTTTTTTGGAGACTCCATTACCGAAGCGGGTGTCAATGAAGGTGGATATATTGATGTTTTAAATAAGGAAATTAATAAAAAAGGGCTTTCTAATAATTATGAATTAGTAGGAGCTGGTGTTAGTGGTAATAAAATTTATGATTTATACTTACGTTTAGAGAAGGACGTACTAGATAAGCAACCTGATGTAGTGGTAATTTGGGTAGGTGTTAATGATGTTTGGCATAAAGCCGATTTTGGAACTGGAACTGACTTAGATAAGTATGGCAAATTTTATGATGCTGTTGTGAAAAAAATTCAAGCACAGGGAGCTAAGGTTGTTGTTGTTACACCAGCAGCTATTGGAGAACGTAATGATTTTTCAAATGCACAAGACGGGGATTTAAATATGTATAGTAACTGGATACGCAAGTATGCAGCAGAAAATAATTTAGGCCTTGTTGATTTAAGAAAATCTTTTCATGAATATAGCGTGGCTAACAATCCGAAGAATGAAGAAGCAGGAGTTTTAACAACCGATAGGGTACATTTAAATGAAAAAGGAAATGCTTTTGTAGCAGCTGAAATGTGGAAAGCCATTCAATAGCAATAGATCACTGTAAGACATAAAAAAGCCTTCTATTTATTTAGGGGGCTTTTTATTTAAAAACCATTTAATGCTTTTGTTAATGAATTTATTAAGTCATTAAATTATATGATGTTTAGTTAGCTAGCAATTACTAAATAATAATTCTTTTTTCCTTTTTGCAATAACATATATTTTCCTTGTAATAATTGTGCCTTTGTAGCTGTTGTAAAATCAGTATTAATTTTTTCTTTATTAATGCTTAAGCCTCCTGCCTGCCACATTTTACGCGCTTCGCCTTTGCTTGGAAAAAGTTGCGTATCGGCTAATAAACTTACTAAATCATAGCCTTCGTTTAATTGGGCTAAAGTAACATTTACAGTTGGCACACCTTCCATTACTTGTAATAGT
>CANETM010000122.1 GCA_947441205.1 Bacteroidota bacterium
CATTTCTCCTCCATGGCAGTGTCATTCATTGGATTACCCAATAAAACTGATTGAACAACCCTATGTACTAATACATCAGGATAACGTCGAATAGGTGAAGTAAAATGACAATAATGCTCAAATCCTAAACCATAATGACCAATATTGTTAGTAGTATAAACAGCTTTTGCCATTGTTCGAATTCCAAGTTGTTCTAAAACATGTTGTTCAGGCTTACCATGAGCTGATAACATTAATGCATTAAAACTATGGGCAATATCATCAGGACTACTTAAATCAAAAGGATATCCATGCGATTTAGCAAATGCAACAAAGGGTGCTAATTTGTCCTCGTTTGGTTGATCATGTACACGATAAGGGAAAGGAATAACCTCTTTTTTGATTTTAACTTGACCCATTTTTTCTGCAATCAATTGATTTGCTTTTAACATAAGCTCTTCAATTAATTGATGCGACTCTTTACTTTCTTTTACAGTAATGCCAGTTGGTCTACCTTTCTCATCTAATGTAAATCGAACTTCTTGAGATGAAAAATTAATAGCCCCATGATCGAATCTAGCTTTTCTTAATTTTTGCGTAAAATCCAATAACCATAGTATTTCCGCACTATGGTCACCTACTTTGGTTTCTATTATTTCTTGAACCTGCTCATAAGTAAATCGTCTATCTGAATAAATGATTGTTTTACCATACCAAGTGTTAACCACCTTACCCTGTTCATTAATCTCAAAGGTTGCAGAGAAAGTTAATTTCTCTTCATGTGGTCTTAAGGAACATAATTCATTTGAAATTTTCTCAGGAAGCATTGGATATACCCTATCGGGTAAATAAACCGATGTTGCACGTTCATAAGCTTCCTTATCTATAGCTGTATCAGGTTGAACATAGTGACTAACGTCTGCAATATGAACTCCAATTTCAATATTACCATTTTCTAGTTTTTGAAAAGAAATAGCGTCATCAAAATCCTTGGCATCTACAGGGTCAATAGTAAAGGTCAGCACTTTACGATAATCTTTTCTTTTTGAAATTTCTAAATCAGAAATTTTATCACTTAACGATCTTGCAAAAGCCAAAGACTCTTCACTAAATTCTAAATTAAATCCAGCTTCTGCAACAATTGATTTCATGGCTAAATCATTTTCCTGCTCAGGTGTAAATACATTTACAACTTCGCCTTCAGGTTTACGATTTGAATTTTCCCATTTCGTTAACTTTACAATTACCCTATCCTTGTCCTTAGCACCATTCAACTTACCTAATGGAATATATATATCTGGCATAGGGAACAACGTACTTGGAATAAAGAAGGCAGTGTTTTCCATGACCTGCATCGTACCAGCAAATGAAACTTGTTTTCTTTTAAGTACTTCTAAAACCTTTCCTTCCTTTTTGCCTGATCCTTGTCTAATTTTTGTGATTTTAACTGAAACCTCATCTCCTTTTAAGGCCGTATTGAAATCGGTAGGAAAAACGAGTATATCATTTTCCATATTCGGCACAATTACAAATCCCATACCCGATTTCGCAATATCTAAAACCCCTCTGTAAGTTGTAATCAAATGAGTTTGCTTTGTTGTTTGATGCGTCTTTTTAGACGATTTCTTATTCAATTTTTGGCTTGAATTTTTATTATTTCTCATTTGAGTTTTTATAAAATTGGTCAATATAATTATTTACCAACTGATTAAATACAGGTTCCTCATTAAATAAAAAATGCGGCGTAATAGGTAAAACATATAAAGGTATGTCAACTAATTCATTAGCATATTTTACTAATCTTACGGCATCTTTTTCAGTTGTGATAATGAGTTTTCGTTTTGATTTTATTTGCTCAAATTTCTCTTTGATTTCATTTAAATCTTCGATGGAGAAGATATGATGATCGCTATAACTTATTTGATAATAAGTATGCGTATGTTCATGCAAATATGCTTTCAAAGGTAATGGATTGGCAATTCCACAAAATAACAAAACCTCATCATTGCCATTTAATATCCATTGATCATTGGGATTGTAAATATGATAAGGAGTTTCATAAGCTATTGTAGTGAAAAAAATCTTTTGATTCTCCAAAGGTTTTATTTTTTCTTCAATCAATTTTTTTTGTTCCAAGGTTAAATCATCCGGACATTTTGTAATGACAATAATATCGGCTCTTTTTGCTGATTTTCTTTCATCTCGCAAATCTCCTGTTGGAAAAAATATATCGTCACAATACAAATTGTTATAATCAGTTAACAATATGTTATATCCTGCTACAATTTCACGATGTTGAAAAGCATCGTCCAATATAATTGCTTGTAAATTGGGAACATCCTGAATAAGTTGAGGTATTGCCTCAATGCGTCTTTCACCAACAGCTACGGACACATGCGGAAATTTAACATGAAACTGCATTGGTTCATCCCCTATTTCTAAAGCTGTTGTGTTGCTATTTGCAAGGGCATAGCCTTTTGACTTTCTTTTATAACCCCTACTTAAAGTGGCAATTTTATATTGATCAGAAATAATAGATAATAAATGTTCGACCATAGGTGATTTGCCAGTACCTCCTAAGGAAAGATTGCCTACACAAATAATGGGAAAATTAAAATCAATAGATTTAAAGTATTTAATGTTATAAAGCCAATTTCTAATGGCTACAACCCACCCATAAATAACAGCAAAAGGCAAGAGTAAAACTCTAAAAGATTTTAAAAAAATAGTATTAAAATTCATAAATTTTCCAAGGAGTAATGCACTTTGATAAAGGTACATCAAATTGGTTGGTATCTTCAATTTTTGGTATAGGTTCAAAGTAAGAAATGCCAATTTTATTGACAAAACCGGTATGATTACCAAAATATTGGTCATAATATCCTTTCCCAAATCCTACCCTTTGACCCAATAAATCAAAACATATTAAAGGAACTAATATCACATCCATTTGTTCGATTAAAATTTCTGTTACAGGCATTGGCTCAGGTATACCCCATTTATTTTCAACTAAATCATTTGTTTCTGCATAAAATGTCATGCTGTTATCATCATTAATTTTGGGGTAGGCAATCGTAACTTCCGGCAATATTGCTTTAAGAAATTTAGTTAGCAGCAATGTATCAGGTTCATTTTTAGACTCCATCGGGTAAAAACTTCCCACACAGTTTATTTCACTCCAATCCAATCGTTGAAATTGAATTAAAAGTAAATCATCCAACTTAGTGCATTCTGAAGTTGATAAGGCATTCCTTTTAGATAACATTAATTGTCGACACTCACTTTTAAGCATAAAAGGTTTATTCAAAAAAACTAAAAATGGTAGATCCGTAATTTCTTTCAAAACTGTATCCGGCGAAATTTTTGTAATTGTTTCTAGGGGTATGTTCTAAAATAAAGTATCCAGTAGGACTAATTAGTTTTCTTTCTACAATAATTTTTGCCAAATCATCAATTGTATTTAAAGCATATGGAGGGCCTGCAAAAATAACTTCATATTGTTGACTACAGGAATTTAAAAATTGGAATACATCCATATTCAAAACCTGAACATTTTCTATTTTAAGCATTTCAACATTTTGCTTAATAAATTGTAACATTTGACTGTCTTTCTCTACAATCGTTAAATTTTCGGCACCCCTTGACGCTAATTCATATGAAATACAACCAGTGCCACCAAATAAATCCAATGTTCTTGCACCCTCTATTTGAATTCTATTTTGTAAAATATTAAATAACCCTTCCTTTGCTATATCAGTAGTTGGCCTTGTATAAGGCATATTATGAGGTGGATTTATTTTTCTTCCGCCATATTTACCTGAAATGATTCTCATTAATAAATAAAATAAGTACTGTAAATATTATTTGGGAAATTTTCTTTGTCTTCATTATCCCAATACTCTTGGGGTTCAGCTACCTGTCCTGCATTAAAATAATTAGACAATGTATTAATAAATTCATGTTGCTTATCCTCATATCCCCATATTTTCAATGAGGCATAATTTGTTTCTAATGAACTATGATTACATGCATTAATTATTTGATAAATATTTTGATCATTCCCCTCTATTGGAAAATAATTAACTAATTGAATTTTTCTATTATTTGTAATTTTTAAACAAAATTCATTCTCAAATAAACAAATCAATGCATTATTATCTGAATCACTATTGTTAATATATTCAGTGTAATGATGCCATACACCATTTGGAAATAATTTTGCCGTTAAGCTAATTATTTGTCCTGGAACAGAAAATGCCAATACTAAATCATCATTAATTGAATTAACAAATACTTCGTCATGATTATTAACCCCATGCACTAAATTCAATTCTTGTTGATAGTACAAAACATCCTGTTTCGATATTTTTTTAGAGAGCGTAAATCTTTTGTTATTCCAAACAAAGAAAACATTGTTGAAATTTAGCTTAATTAACTTGGAGTTATTTTGTGCAGATAAAATTAGTTCATCCCACCCTATTTCATCCACAGCACTTTTATAATGTTCAAATGCTAAAAATTGACCATTTTTTATACTCTTGGCCGAAAAAAATAAGTTCTTATTGTCTATAGTTATGTATAAATCAATTAATTTATTTTCGGTAAAACTTATATTTTTTGAATAAACGCCAACAATCATTTTTGCCATAACATAAAATCTTATGCAATGATATTAAAAAAGGAGCAGTTCTTTGCTAAAACTAATTGTAGATTTGTAAAATATGAGTGAAATAAGTTTACCCCCTTCATTACAAGTTAATGTTTCCAGCAAGCAAATTTTAGCCATTTCCTTGCCTATCGCATTGGCCATTTTAGTACCCCAAATTAATTTTGTAATTAACAATATTTTTTTAGGTGCATTAAGTTCGCAGGCTTTGGCCATTGGAGGTATTACAGGTGTTTTTTATTTGATTTTCGGGGTAATGGGTCAAGGGTTAACAAATGGATTACAAGCCCTTATATCACGTCGAGCAGGAGAAAATCGAATTGACGAAATTGGCATTTTATTTTCTCAAGGGGTTATCATTTCAATTGGATTGTCTATAATTGGCATTTTATTTACCTATTTTATTGTCCCTTCCATTTTTCATGCATTATTACATGATACCGCTAGGGCAAATACGGTGATTGAGTTTCTTAAAATTAGAATTTGGGGACTACCCTTTTTGTTTATCTATCAAATACGAAATGCTTTATTAGTTGGAACTAATCAAAGTGAATTTTTAATTATTGGAACTGCTACTGAAGCAGCTTTTAATATATTTTTTGATTACAGTTTAATATTTGGACACTTTGGCTTT
Organism: Bacteroidota bacterium; assembly: GCA_947441205.1. GTDB lineage: Bacteria > Bacteroidota > Bacteroidia > Chitinophagales > Chitinophagaceae > Sediminibacterium. Next base: position 5,280 of record CANETM010000122.1, read on the forward strand.
TCAGCAATGGG
>CANETM010000123.1 GCA_947441205.1 Bacteroidota bacterium
AACCGTTTAGGTGCAAGTGCTTTGATGCAAGGTTTAGCGGATGGTTATTTTGTTATTCCTTATACTTTAGGTAACAACTTAGCTGAAGAAATTTACAACGCTCCTATTCCAACTACACATCCAGCATTTGAAGAAGCGGAGAAAGCAGTAGCTGAGCGCATCCAAAAATTAAAAAATATAAATGGTAAACAATCGGTTGAAAGTTTCCATAAACGTTTAGGTAAAATCATTTGGAATGAATGTGGTATGTCAAGAAGTGAAGCTGGACTAAAACAAGCTATCGCTGATGTACAAGCATTGAAAAAAGAATTCTGGAGTGATGTTAGAATCCCAGGTGAAATTAATGAATACAACCCTGAATTAGATAAAGCAAATCGTGTTGCAGACTTTATTGAATTAGGAGAATTAATGTGTGTAGATGCATTAAACAGAAATGAAAGCTGTGGCGGTCACTTCAGAGAAGAATATCAAACACCAGACGGTGAAGCTTTAAGAGACGATGAAAACTATATGTATGTTGCTGCATGGGAAACAACTGGTGAACATCAATGGCAATTACATAAAGAAGAATTAAAGTATGAAGTAATCAAACCTTCACAACGTAATTACAAATAAATCATCATTCAATTATTTACTACAAGTTAACTTATATCATATGTCACATAATACTATGAATTTAAAATTAAAAGTTTGGCGTCAAAAAAATGCTAATACTGCTGGTGCATTCAAAACATACGAAGTAAATGATATTTCTGATGAGATGTCATTTTTAGAAATGTTGGACGTTTTAAATGAAAAATTAATTGTAACAGGTGACGAGCCTATTGCATTTGACCACGATTGTAGAGAAGGAATTTGCGGTATGTGTTCATTGTATATTGATGGCAAACCACACGGTCCATGGCAAGCAAACACAACTTGTCAATTACACATGCGCGCGTTTAAAGACGGCGATACCATCACGATTGAACCATGGAGAGCAAACGCTTTCCCAATTGTTAAAGACTTAACTGTTGACAGAGGTGCATTTGATAGAATTATACAAGCGGGTGGATATATCAGTGTAAATACAGGTAATGCAGTTGATGGCAATAGCTTACCAATTAACAAAGACAATGCCGATGCAGCTTTCGCAGCAGCAATGTGTATTGGTTGTGGTGCATGTGTTGCTGCTTGTAAAAACAGCTCAGCCATGTTATTTTTAAGTGCGAAAGTTTCTCACTTAGCTTTATTACCACAAGGTGAGCCTGAAAGAAAATCACGTGTAATAAACATGGTTGCTCAAATGGATAAAGAAGGATTCGGATCTTGTACCAATACAGGTGCTTGTGAAGCAGCTTGTCCAAAAGAAATTTCTATAGCAAATATTGCTCGTTTAAATAAAGAGTATTTAAGAGCTGGATTAACTGCTGAATAGTGGCTAACACATATTTTCAGTTTAAACAATTTATCGTGCATCAGGAACAAACCGCAATGAAGGTTTGTACTGATGCATGTTTGTTTGGTGCATGGGTGGCCAATGATATTTCAAGCTCAAATGAGGATTCGCAGAAAACAATTAATTCAATTGTTGATATTGGTACAGGAACGGGCTTATTAAGTCTAATGCTTGCACAAGCAACAAGTACGCAACCAAATCCTACTAAAATTATCGCCATTGAAATTGAACCCAATTCTGCTAGCGAAGCAGAAACAAATTTTAAAGCAAGTCCTTGGAATGATCGAATTGAATTGATCCAAGATGCGGTTCAAAATTTTACAAAAACACATTTTACTTCAACATCTATTAACTCCTCAGATAAAACCTCATCTGTTGAAAAATTTGATTGCGTCATAACTAACCCACCCTTTTTTGAAGGGGATTTGCATTCACCAGATGCACAAAAAAATCTGGCTTCTCATAGCACGGCTTTACCCTGGGAAATATTGATTAAAGAGGTGAGACAGCTATTAAAAAATGACGGTTATTACTATGTTTTATTACCTGCATTACGTGCCTATACCATGCAAAAATTAGCTTCTCAAAATGAATTACAATTAATGGAAGAAATTGTTATTTATAATGCCGCTAAACAAAAACCATTCAGGGTAATTCAAACATATATAAATAGTTCAGCCTTGACTAAAGACATTAAACGCTCCAATTTTATAATCAAGAATGAAAATAATGAATATACTAAGGAGTTTATAAAATTACTAGCCCCTTATTATTTGCATTTATAAATTAATGCTGTGCATAGGTTTTCAAAAAATCGTATGGTGCTGTTAACTTTCCTTTATCAAGCATTGTAGCTTTGCGAATGATATGATTACCCTCCCCAATTAAATCGGCCAAAACATATTTAATTAACTGTTCTCCAAAAAATCGGCTTGCATCTCTTGGTAATTCATTTGGTAAATTTCCAACAGCCATAATGTCAATACTATTTGAAAAATAGGGTACTGTTTTTTGCATAGTATTAATATCAACTCCATAAACAGGATCGGCTGAACTTGCATCCCCTAAATTAACAGGCACACTGCCATGTGCATCATCTGTAATATCTGCGATGGTCGTTAAAGCATAATCATCATCTTTTAAGTCGTCCAAAGTGAAAAGTGGCGCTATCCCCTTTTCCCAATAAATTCCATTCATTAAAATATGCGTATGTTTTAAATACTGATTAAATAAGCACTTATAATTTTCAGGATGTTTATGAAAATCTTCCCGATTGTATTTACCTGTCTCTTTATGAATATATAAGTAGGATCCTTTTAAATTTACATATACTGGATATGCATAAGTCCTAGAAATATAATCTTCAGGCTCTACCTGCTGAACATCCAATAAATTCATGATTTCTAATATGCCATGTGCAACACGACCAGTGCCTGTTACCGCAATTTTTATATTAGGCAATTTTAAACCGAAATAAGTGTGCACCAACTCCATATAATCTTTTACATCCTTTACCCTACCTAAATGAAATAATTTAGTTCTGTTCCCATATGCCATAATACCATTATGTGCACCAACGATTCCTGCAAAAAAACCAAAACCAATAAGCCTTTGCCCGTCATCATGTTCTAAACATTCATAATCAATCAATGTAATATTTTTGTCCATCATTGCGTGAAACAATGCTTGATTATAGGGCTGTGCTTTTTTGGTATGAGAGAAAAATAAGTAGGTTTTATTGGCAATTAATTGATTAACTGGCACTTCCTTGATTCCTAATAATATATCTGCAATACTAATATCAGAAACCACTTTGACACCTTCTCGTTCATATTCCTTATCCGAATAACATCTAGTTCCTGAGGATTCAACTACAATATCCCACTGTGTAAAATTTTCTTTAAACCACTTACACTGCTTAGGTGTCATGGCTACCCTATTGTCATTTGGAACTTTTCCTTCTTTAATAAGCCCAAGTATCGGCATTTGATTAATTTTACACAATATACAAATTATAAAAATGAACTATTTCGAATTGTTTAATTTACCGGTTGCTTTTAAAATTGATCTAGGACAACTTAGGCAAGCCTTCATGAATATTCAGCGTGCCTCTCATCCGGATAAATTTGCACAAGGAACTGAAATGGAACAAGAAATGGCGTTAGAAAATTCAGCCATCGCAAATAAAGCATTTAGTTTATTGAGTAATAAAGAATTAATACTACCCTATGTATTAGAAATTTCAGGCACCATTGTTGCGGATGAAAAATACAACCTACCTCCTGACTTTTTAATGGAAATGATGGACTTTAATGAAGCTTGGATGGATGCAGAAACGGGACAAGAAAAGCAAACGATTATAAATCAAATTAATGCGATAAAAAATGAAATCCTCAGCCCTATTAGTACGTATTTGGAAGCGAATAGTACAGCTAATATTCCACAGGAAGGAATGTTGCAAATAAAGGACTATTACTACAAGAAAAAATACCTAGACCGTATTTTGGAAGATTTCCACCATTAACGTAATATTGCATCCCGCCTGGATAGCTAGTTTATCCGAATAATAATGCCCAGATGGCGGAACTGGTAGACGCGCTAGACTCAAAATCTGGTTATCGCAAGGTAGTGCAGGTTCGATTCCTGTTCTGGGCACGAACCCTGTCACGCAAGTGACGGGGTTTTTTAATGCGAGTCGCGAATCAAGCTTGCTTGAATGAGCGAACGAGTATTAAAAAACCCAACGAAATGCGAAGCATTTTGTTGAAAGGGTTTGGGTACGCCCGCATATTCAAGGAACTCCGAGTCCGAAGGACGAGGGAATCCTTGAATAAAGGTTTGGGTAAGCCCCTAGTGCTTTGTTGAAAGGGTTTGGCTCCCCCCTTTTCTACCTTTCTTCTTATCTAAAAAACATAGAACATATGCTATTAATTTAACAAGTTTTCATATATTACAAGGTGTAAAATAGGGCGAAATGAATCCATTTTACTATAATCACATACCCGCACCATGAATAAATTAAAAATTGCCCTTTTTACAATTTTAGGCATAAGTCTATTGTATTTCTCTATTTCAATGTTCGATCAACAAATCGAAGTAAAAAATAGTGTTTCTAAAAACAGTAGTGGTGCCGAAGAAATTATTCAACAAAATACAAATGGAGTTTCAAATAATGACCCGACGGATAAATTAAATGAAACCAAATCAAAGAATACCTTCAAAAAAGAAACCTATGAAGATTATAAAAAAGAATTAGCAGCTAAAGAAAATGAGGAATTTGAAAATGAAAAAGATGGTGAGGGAAATGAAACCCAAGATAGTCCTGAAAAAGCAGTAGAACAAGATTTTGAAAGAACTAAGGATCCCGCATTAAATCGACCAACACCCGAGGTTTTACCCGGAGTTATTTTAAACGGAGCTATTCAATCTTTTTCTGGCGCACTTTTAGGATTACCTGGCGCTGGCGCAAGCACATCCTGGATTCAACGTGGTCCTACTAATGTCGGAGGTCGAACAAGGGCTTTAGCTTGGGATCCAAATGATGGTACTGGAAAAAAAATATGGGCTGGTGGCGTTACTGGTGGATTATGGTATAATAATGATATCACAGATGCAAATTCAAGTTGGATAAATGTGGGCGATGTTTGGTCAAACCTATCCATTACTAAAATTAGTTTTGATCCGAATAATATTCAGACAATTTATGTATCAACTGGTGAAGGATATCAAGTTAATAGTTCAAGAGGTGCTGGTATTTGGAAATCAACTAATGGAGGAACTAGCTTTACTCAATTAAGTTCA
>CANETM010000124.1 GCA_947441205.1 Bacteroidota bacterium
ATACGCTCTGCCACTTCTTTTTGAAACATGCCTATCATCATAGGTACATTTTGTTTCCAATCCAATACTTTAAACACAATTTGAGTTGAAATATTATAGGGAAAATTTCCAACCAAGGTAAAACTATCTTCAAAAGGCATAGCTGTTTCTAAAAAGTCCTCATTAACAAGTTTGCCATTTAGTTCAGGGTAAGTGTGCAATAGATAATTTACTTTCTCTGTATCTAATTCAATTGCTTTAAACTCCAAACTTGGTACCTTATAAATAAACTCTGTTAACGCTCCAGCACCTGGACCCACTTCCACTAGCCTTTCCATTGGAAATTGCTGCAATTGCGCAAGTATCCTTTCACAAACGGTCTTATCAGTTAAAAAGTGCTGTCCTAGGGACTTTTTTAGCGTGTATTGCATGTAGCAAAGTTAGGTTTTTGTGCGTACTTTTACATCCTAATAAAATGGATATGAATCAGGAAATCAAAAAACCAATTATCGGCTTTAGTTGCGGAGATTTAAACGGTATAGGCATTGAATTAATCATTAAATCCCTATCTGATAGTCGCTTATTGGACTTTATGGTTCCAGTTATTTTTGCGAGTAATAAAAGCTTGAATTTTTATAAAAAATTAAGTCCTGAAATCGTAATTAACTATTCGGCTATTCCTGATTTATTTAAAATAAACCCAAAACAAGTAAACTTAATTAATTGTTGGGAGGAAGATGTGAATATAACCCCCGGTGAACTTACGGATGAAGGTGGAAAATATGCATTCATTTCATTACAACAAGCCGTTGCTGCTTTAAAAAATAAGCAAATTGACGGCCTCGTTACAGCACCTATTCACAAAAAAAATATTCAATCTCCGGAATTTAATTTTAGTGGTCATACCCCCTACTTGCAACATGCTTTTGGGAATACAGAAAATTTAATGCTGTTAGTTGCAGAGAATTTAAAAATGGCATTGGTAACGGAACATGTTACCATACAAGATATAGCTAAGTATATTACAAAAGATAAAATCAAACAAAAGCTTCAACTTTTAAACATTAGTCTTCAAAAGGATTTTGGTATTGATAAACCTCGCATAGCAGTGCTTGCCTTAAACCCGCACGCTGGTGATGAAGGATTAATTGGGAAAGAAGAAATTGAAATTATTCGTCCTGCTGTAAAAGAAAGTAAAAATCAAATGTTGGTATTTGGACCTTATTCAGCTGATGCTTTTTTTGCTAGAGGAGCTCATGAGCAATTCGATGGCGTTTTAGCAATGTATCACGATCAAGGTTTAATTCCTTTTAAATCACTTGCATTTGGCGAAGGTGTTAATTTCACAGCAGGATTACCTATTGTAAGAACTAGCCCTGATCATGGAACCGCTTTTGATATTGCTGGGAAAAATAAGGCGGACTTCGCATCCTTTACAGCTAGTATTTTTGAATGTGTACGTATCATACATGCACGTCAAGGATATAGAGATATGCGCTTAAATCCACTTAAGAAAATAAGTGCCAGAATGATTGCTAATGCAGTGGATGAAAGAATTGAAGGAGGCTATTAATATTTATTACTTAGCTAATTTTTACAATTAGTTAACATTTCTTTGATGGAAGTAAAACCCCAACTTGGGAGATATTTCTTTTTTCCAATTTCTAAGTTTAATAATTTCTCTGCTTGCTTTGCAATTGGTATTGCTTTGTTGCAACCACCTCCTAACAACTTTGGCAAATGGTATTGCAAACTTGCTTCTAAAACATAAATACGCGGGTTATTGGGATTAATAGTTTTCGCTTTTTGTAAGCTCCCATATATTCTTTCCTTATAACTAAACCATCGCCATTTAGGATTTACTTGCATTTTAGTGGTTAATGCTAAGCTTTCTGCACATAGTATTTCGTCGTTAACTTGGAGCTTCTTGGATTTATTTATCCAATCAATGGCGATATCAGCTTGCGCATCCATATCATCCTTACTTAATAATGCAATTTTGACTTGTACCAATGCCGCATAATATTTAGGGAGCCACTCTTTAGGATAACTATTACTAAGGACTGTAAACTGCTTTAAAGAAATAGCATATTGATCCTCTTTCGAAATAAGATTGAAATAATTTGCAGCATCAGTAATTGAAGATTCAAAACTACTTGTCTGTGCTTTTAAGGAGCTAAAACTCAACATGAATAAAAATACAAACAACCTGTGCATTTTTCTTAGATTTAATTACAGCCTGAAATTAGAATATTGTATTGGAAACACCTTTATTGATAACATAATTTGTATAGGTAATTTCAATTCTACCCTTTTTATTTTTCAATGCTTTTTGTTTTGCTGTAGGATCATCATCCCCAAACTCTAAAGTAATCCCATTAGGAAGTTTGTAATCCTTTGTATTAAAAGCAAATATAATTTTACTAGGCAGGCCCAAGTTAGCATAACTTCCATACTCCATTGTGATTTCATAACTTCCATTTTCCTTGGTCGTCGTAAAAGTTTTATAAACCAACGCATCAGTAGGATCAATCCATAAAGTGGAAATAACCCAATCCAATTTATCATCAGTCGGAACTAATTTTATAACCCTTAGTGTTTTCCCATTATACTCCTGAGTCCCTGCTGGCAATGCAATATATTGTTTGGTATTTAAAAGTGAATTGATGGTTACCGAAACACCCCCTTTTGGTAATAGGGATATGCCACCTTCTTTTTTAACCTTCAGCAGATTTGGTTTTTTAAAATAAACTTTAACCTTACCTAAACTAGCTTTAATAAAAGAAACATCTGTTTTCATAACCCCTTCAGCAACATAGTCATTGACCAAGCCTAATTTTTGACTTACACGTTCTATCAATGGGTCAACTTGGGCCTGTAAGTTATTACAAACGAAAACGATGGTAATTAAAAAAACGAACCTAATAAGTTTGGGGAATATATTGTACATAAATAATTAACTTAAAATATCTTTTCGCTTAGTAATAATAACCGACGCGGATACAAATAAAATAATGTGAACAGTAAGCACTATGAGTGAGGTTTTAATTTTAGGCAGATTTAAAATAGTGCCAAATATAGCCTCATTGTTATCATCCACCTTTATATCAAAAAATTCTTTCCAATTATTCATATGTGTAGTGAATAAATATGGCTTAATAATGGAAAATAAAGGAATATTTAAAGTACTAAGTATCGTAAAAAATACAATTGCACTCATTGTGCCAACAATTGGCCCTATTGAATTATTAGCAATACTTGACATCAAAAATCCTAATGAGGTAACTGTTAGCAATGAAAAACTTGCAAATACAAAAGCACCTACATAGCGCCACAAAACGTCTTTTTCTTGTATCAACACTACATAATTCGACTTCATTAAAAACAAATCATCAGTACCAAAAACCCACATACTTAAAAATAGTGCTAGTATAGCTAGCCATATTAATAAAACAATGGTGTAGATACTTGCCGCAATAAACTTTCCCACAACCCACTGCGTCCGACTATAGGGTGTTGTAAATAATAATCTCAAAGTTCCTAAATTAGCTTCGCCCGAAATCATATCAGCTGCAATTAAAGCAACCAATAAGGGGACATGCACTAACAACAATTGTAATAAAATATAACAAATTAAATAGCCATTCAATACATTTCCATCTACCGTTAAAGTATCATTAATGTCTTTCATTAAAAACCCTGCATAGGATTGACCATCCATTTTTAAACCAAACTGTATCACCATAATTAAGGCTGCTATGGCTCCAAATGCAATGTAAGTTCTAGGTCGTCTAAAAATTTTATATAATTCTATGGATATAATTTGTTTCATTAATTTGAATTTGAAGTAACCTGTAAAAAATAATCTTCCAATGAATTTCTTGTCTCCACACCTATCAACCCTACGCCAGCATTCACCAATGAAGCATTTAATAATGGGATTTCATAATCGGGCATGCACAAATAAATTCCATCAGTTCGGGGTAATAAATAATTACTAAAACTTCCTGATAAAATTACTTGTAATGTTTGTACGTCATTTATAGTTTTAATATGAACAATCATTTTAGTAGGATCTAACAATTTTTGAATTGGGCCCTCAGCTATTTTTTGACCTTTATGTATGATCATAATTTGTGTAGCCATTTGTTCAATTTCAGAAAGCAAATGCGATGATACTAAAATCGTTTTCCCCTCCTGCTTCGCCAATTGTTTTATTAAATTTCTAATATCAGAAATTCCCTGAGGATCTAAACCATTTGTGGGTTCATCCAAAATAATAAGGGACGGATTATGAACTAGCGCAATGGCTATACCTAATCGTTGCTTCATACCTAGTGAAAAAGTTTGCACTTTATCATTAGCTCTTTCAAATAAGCCAACCTTAATAAGTGTATCATTAATACTAGCGGCATTTATTTGCTTACTGCGTAATTTGCCAAATAATTGCAAATGCTCCTTTGCCGTTAAATATGGATACAAATCGGGTCGTTCAATAATGGCCCCTACCTCTTCCAATATTTCATTTCGATTAGATTCCATTGACTTTCCAAACAACTCAATATGGCCACTGGTTGGATGGATTAACGACAATAACATGCGTATTGTAGTACTCTTTCCAGATCCGTTTTGACCCAAAAAGCCAAACACTTCCCCCGCATTAACACTAAAGCTTAATTGATCCACCGCTTTTAAGGTGCCAAAATGTTTACTTAAATCTTGTACTTGTATTACAGCCATATAATAATAACAAAAAACCCTGAACTAAGTTCAGGGTTTTTATCAAATATTGATAAGTACTATTTGTATTGAGGAATCAAGCTATTTGCTAAATCAACCATTTGTTTGATACCGTCTTCAGGTAAGTTTCCTTTTTTGAATTCAGCTAATACATTTGGTAATTTGTTACTCATTTCTAATAAGAAATGTGCTTCAAATTCTTTTACATTTTTAACGGCTACCTCTTTCAACAAACCTTGTGTACCCAAGTAAATGATGGCAACTTGTTTTTCCACTGTAAATGGAGTGTATTGTGCTTGTTTTAAGATTTCCACGTTTCTAGCACCTTTGTCAATTACATTTTTAGTAGCTGGATCCAAATCACCACCGAATTTAGAGAAAGCCTCTAACTCACGGTATAATGCTTGGTCTAATTTCAAAGTACCAGATACTTTTTTCATTGATTTAATCTGCGCGTTACCCCCCACACGGCTTACTGAG